>NZ_JANPGM010000634.1:0-4251 GCF_031423935.1 Chamaesiphon sp. VAR_69_metabat_338 | reverse complement strand
TGCTCGTAGCAATGGGGACACCAATAAGCACCATACATCTTGACACCTTGCTTGGCTAGATGTTTTGCTAGGGCAATTTCAGCATTTCCAGATGTAGCGGTAATTTCCCAACCGATCTGGGGAGTCATGTCGGTAGTAGGTGCGAGGGATTCGATTTCCACACCGCTTCCGGCTGCATTGGCTTGTGGGAGTGACAGATTGGGCGATGATAGCCCAATTGTCAGATAAATAACGAGGATACCAAGTGCCATGAGTACTAACCGAGTGGACTTGAACAATTTGGAAATCGGGGAAGATTGACGATTCATGTAGTGGAAAACCTCTCAAATATATTTGTGATGTTGACTTAAAAAAGTTTTCACCCCTTTAAGTTTGGTCTGGATCTTAGAACTGGAGACTTGAGAATCGATCGATAATTCGAGAATTTATTCACTGGACAGATTGATTTATTTAATGATAGTGTGTGACAGATAGTTCGAGCGATCTAATTATGGCAGTAGTTTGGAGCAGCGAACAAATTCTGGCTTTAGCACCAGATGCCGGATCGGTCAAAAACGGCAAGGCACTGGCAACTGCTAATAAATGGCAAAACTTGGGCGGTACCGATCGCGTATTGTGGGGCGAATGCCAAGGCAGCGGCAAGAATCCCTATCAAGCCCAAATCGACCTCACCGAGCCAGCTTTTAAATGTAGCTGTCCCAGCCGCAAATTTCCCTGCAAGCATGGGCTGGGATTGTTTTTGCTCCATACCAGCCACACGAATTTATTTACTCAGGATGCCTTGCCAGACTGGGTACAAGACTGGATCGATAAACGATCGCAAACTGCCCAAAAGAAGGAAGAAAAACAAAAGGCACCTGTAGATGAGGTCGCCCAAGCAAAACGCCAGCAAAAGCGATCGGATAAAGTCAGCGCGGGAATTGCCGATCTGGATCTATGGCTTCAAGATATTATTAGTAGCGGTTTGGCAGATACACAAGCGCAATCCTATGGTTTTTGGGATGGGATGGCGGCGCGGTTGGTGGACGCTCAGGCACCAGGATTGGCTCGACGAGTGCGGCAATTAGCGGGGATTGCCAATAGTGGGCAGGCGGATTGGGCGAGTAAACTGCTCGTAGCATTGAGTCAGATTCATCTCATCATTCAAGGCTACCAGCGGCTAGATAACCTCTCGACAGAACTCGCAGCAGCAGTGCGATCGCAAGTCGGGTGGACGATTTCTCAAGACGAGCTATTAGGTTCATTTCAACGCGGGGAAGTCACCAGCGAGCAAGATGATTGGTTGGTAATGGGCAAAAGCCTGACGGAAGATGCTAACAGCAATCTCAAAACTCAGCGCGTATGGCTATTGGGGCAAAATAGCCAGAGAATCGCTTTAATTCTCAATTTTGCCGTTCGCAACCAACCGATCGATATCAGTTGGTTGCCTGGTTCGCTAGTACCTACAGAACTTATCTTTTTCCCTAGCAGTTACCCCTTGCGGGCGGTCGATCGAGATCGTCAAGACGCTCGGCAGCCAGAGACTATTCCAGGCGATGCAACAATCGAACTGGCGATCGATCGTTATCGTCAAGCCCTCATCCAAAACCTGTGGCTGGAAACATTTCCCTTATTAATTAAGGATGTCACGCCTAGCTATAGTGCCGGCAATTGGTCGATACGCGATCGCGAGCATAACTATTTACCCCTAGAATTAGCCGATCTGCGTGGCTGGCAACTGCTAGCTATAAGTGGCGGTCGATCGCTGACGCTGATGGGAGAATGGAATGGTCGCCAACTCCGACCCTTGGGCGTGTGGCACGATGGCGGCTATTGGCAAGCAAACGTTGGGGAGGTATGGTGATGAATGCTTGGGAAACACTAGTGGCGAGTGCCCTGGTAGGAACGAATCGACAAGAACCATCGATCGATCTGACTCATCCAGCCTTGGCAGATTATGAGGCAACCTTACCCAGTCAGTCGCCAATTCAACAAATCCTCAGCGCGGCAGGATTAATTGCTGCTTATCAAGCGGTTGGTAACAGTCCGATACCAACAACTGTGCCATTATTACCCCCTGCTGCTGAAGCCGATCTGCCTTGTTCCACCCAGTTAACCGCGCGGCATTTAAGTGCGATTTTGAATGAGAGTCGCTACGAGCCACTCTTGCCAGAATTCTTGCAACTACTGGCTCAGGCGGGACAAACTATCCCACCAGACTTTTTGCCCCTAATATTAGATCGGGGCAAACGCGATCGAAAACTGCGAGACTTAATCCTCTCAATTTTGGGCAATCGCGGACAGTGGTTAGTTCGCCAGAACCCAGATTGGGAATATGCGCTTGGTGGTGCGTTGGCGAAGCCTATCGGAACGATAATCGCATCTCTCGATCTCGCCCAGTTAGTGGAAATCTGGGCAACTGGTACCCGCAGCGAGCGGTTGGCAGCATTGACTCAATGGCGACAGATCCAACCCGCAGAGGCTCGGCAAGCGGTAGCAACTAGTTGGAAGCAAGATAAGGCAGATGATAGGCAAGCTTGGTTGGAAGTATTACAGACTAATTTGAGTCTGGATGATGAAGAGTTTTTAGAAGTGGCATTATTCGATCGGAGCGAACAAGTTAGACTACAATCATTAGATCTTCTCAATCGTTTACCCAGCCAATATCGCCAGCGATTAACAAAATTAGCCAGTCAATGTTTGAGTATTGAAGAGAAGGGTAAGAGTTGTAAAATTAAGCTCGATCTGCCTAAGGTTGGCGATAAGGAATGGCAAGCAGCAGGAGTAAATGACAAATCGGTTGGGATTACAAATATCAGAAATCTCGATCTGACACTGGAAGAATGGCAGGTTTTACAAGTTTTAATTGCTGCCGATCTGGATAGTTGGTCTGGAGATTTCGATCGATTATTAGATGCAGCCGTGAGGCACGAGCGAAGTTTACTCATCCTGACTGGCTGGGTGAAGGCAGCTTGCTATCAACAGCGACGCGATTGGATCGAAGCTTTATTAGATCGATCGTATTCTAGTTTAGAAGATTACCACGTTCGATTACTGTTACAATCTTTACCCGATAATGCCCAGGAATTTAGATCGCAATTCTTCACCAAGCTTTTGACTGCTGAGAACTTTGGCGATAACATCCATCGAACTTTGCAAGGAATGATAGAATTTAGCGACAACTGGAGTGCGCAAATTAGTAGTTTGGTAATGCAACAATTTCACAAATACATTCAGCAACTAGATCCTGAGAAAGCTTATTACTACTACGAACAAAATCACAGTAATATGCTCGGTCAATATCTAGACGTGAGTGTGTTGCCAGATCTTCAGCAAATGCAAACTGGATTACCTGTCGATAGGTTTAGTTATACCCTTTGCATCGAACTACTAGAATTTCGCCGAGATATGCGATCGGCTTTTAATACTGCTTAGAAGTGCGAATCAAAGAACTCTAGCTTCTATCGCAGATCTTCACCCACCCCTGCCCCTCCCAGGAGGGGATTTTTCCTCCCCAATATTTATCATGCCACCAAAAGCTAAAGCTAAAACCGCAATCGAAACCACAGTCGAAAGCACCATTACCACCCTACGCCAAAACGCCGAACACCAATTTGCCCACGAACTCGCCGAACTCAGTCAATCCGACACCCGCCAAAAGCCCCCCAACTGGCAACTCTCCCCCTGGGCGGTATCTACCTACTTACTCGGCGGCAAACTCGAAAATGGCTTTGAAGTCAGCCCCAAATATATCGGCAGTCGGCGGTTGATGGAAATCGCGATCGCGACATTGGCAACCGATCGAGCCTTACTGCTCTACGGCGTACCAGGTACCGCCAAATCCTGGGTATCCGAACACCTCACCGCAGCGGTGACGGGCGATTCTACCCTATTGATTCAAGGTACCGCAGGCACGAGCGAAGAGGCGATTCGCTACGGCTGGAACTATGCTTTATTATTAGCCGCAGGGCCATCGATGGCGGCGGTGGTGCCCAGTCCGATGATGAATGGGATGAACGATGGCAAAATCGTGCGGATTGAAGAATTAACGCGGATTCCAGCGGATGTACAGGATACCTTAATTACTGTCTTGTCTGAGAAAACGCTACCGATTCCCGAGATTGGCACAGCAGTCCAAGCCCAGAAAGGATTTAATGTGATTGCCACGGCAAATAATCGCGATAAGGGCGTGAACGAGCTATCGAGTGCTCTCAAACGCCGCTTTAATACCGTGATTTTACCCGTGCCCGATAGTGCCGACGAAGAAGTCGC
>NZ_JANPGM010000633.1:0-4644 GCF_031423935.1 Chamaesiphon sp. VAR_69_metabat_338 | reverse complement strand
ACACCCTGGCGTCGCCACTCAAATCGAGGTTTAATCGTCCCCAATCCGGCCTTCCATTGAGTGACAACTTGCATCAACCATTGCAAGGTGGCACCGATGAGAAGGGTCGCAGCAAGGACTCTCCCGCCCAATAACGCATTCTCGCGGAGGGCGATATCTGACTTCAAAAATAATGCCAGCAAACCAATGCCGATAATCGTCGCCGAACTGGTGAGCAAGGGACTGATCGAGGGCAACCAGTAAAAATCTGCCGAACTGAGCGTCCCGAAGCCAATCCCGATGAAGCCAGCTAGCACTGCCATCCCCGACATGATTTGCAACTGTTCGATCGCGCTTTGACGCACTAAGGCACCAGCGATCGCATCGCTGCGCTGCAACAACTGCGGTGCTGTCAGATCGATTAACTGACTGGCAAAACAGAAGATCGCAATACTCACACCGAGTAAAATAATGCCGACGATCGTCGTTACGGTTTCGACGATCGCGACCGTTTCGGATTTGTCTTTGTGCTTGGCGAGGACGCTGACGATCGCGCTATGAAATGGCCCATTCATCCCACCGAGTAAGATGAGCAAGAAGCCAGGAATAGCGTACGCGTAAGTAAATGCCTCGACTGGTACCCCATTCCCAAAGGCGGCGGCGAGAGCCACCTGACGGACTAGCCCAAAAACTTTGCTAATTAAGGTGGCAGCGGCAACGATCCCAGCAATGCTGGCGATCGATTTAATTGGTTTCTTCGATTCAGTCACAAAGCTAGGGGTTAGGGATTAGGGATTAGAGATTAGGGGTTAGCGAGCAATCTCAACCCAAAGTAGTAAATAAAATACCCATTTATCTTAGATCGGGTTGTCCATCAATGAGTATGTCGATTTTCATTCTGAGAGGCTCCGCCAATGAGTCCCGCCGCTTTTTGGATTTAGACGGCGATCGTCGCTTAAACTAGATAATTAAGCTATCGTTCATCGATCCCCAATGCGCCGTTTCCCCGCCAATATCCAAAACTTACTACTCATCGGACTAGGATTTCCGATCGTGGCACTCAATATCTGGGTATTGTCGCAATTTTTCCGCTATTTCGAGCATCTGATTACCGTTTTGACGATCGCGGCACTGGTCGCTTTTTTACTCAATTATCCAGTTAAGATTCTCGAACGCTTACATTTTCGGCGCGTACCCGCAATTATTAGCGTGTTGCTGATTACTTTAGCATTGCTGATCGTTTTGGGTGTCACTGTCGTGCCCAATGCGATCGAACAAACAACCGAGCTAGTCAAGCAGGTACCAGAGTGGATTCGGGCGAGTAACGAAAATATTAATACTTGGGAAGAATGGGGTAAAAGTAAGGGTTTGTCGATCGACTTTAATGTGTTGAGAACGCAGATCAATGCCAAGATCGACACCCAATTACAAATTATCGGGGCTGAAGTAGTGGGATTGGCGGTCAGCACCCTGTCTGGGGTGGTCGATACGCTCTCAATCTTTGTCTTGTCGGTCTATATGTTGCTGTACGGTGACAAATTGTGGCTGGGAATTGTGGCCTTATTACCCGATCGAATTAGGGTGCCTTTGAGCGAATCATTACGCCTAAATTTCCAAAACTTTTTTATCAGTCAACTGATTTTAGGCACGTTCATGGCGACGACACTCACGGTAGTGTTCTTTTTCTTGAAAGTTCCATTTGAATTATCTTTCGCAATCTTTATCGGTGCTGCCGAACTGATTCCGTTCATTGGGGCGAGTTTGGGGATCGGCCTAGTCACGCTGGTGATTATGTTAAAAAACTTTGGACTGGGCGTATCGGTGTTGATTGCTTCATTAATCGTCCAACAAATTAAAGATAATTTGTTAGCACCGCGTTTGATGGGCGAATTTATCGGCTTAAATCCGATCGCCATCCTGATCTGTTTGCTCACTGGCGGTCAAATTGCTGGATTGCTGGGCGTCATTGTCGCCGTCCCGATCGCTGGCACGATCAAAGGCACGATCGAAGGCACAATGGATCTGGCTCGCAAACAAGCGCACAATAATATGGTTCAGCAGCCAGAATACGCTGGGGAATCGATCGACGGGGAATCGGATGGAGACTGGGGGACTGGGGGACTGGGAGACTAGGGGACTGGGTAACGCTTGCATTCAAATCCACTGTTTACTATTCCCTACCCTCTACCCTCTACCCTCTAAAGCCTAAAGCCTAAAGCCTAAAGCCTAAGTAAGTCTATAATTATTACCGACAAGCATTGCTATTAAAATCAGAACTTTATGTGGAAACAAGCTATCGTGTCGTTAATGTTGGCACTGGCGATCGGATTACAACTGAATGTCGCTCCCGCCGAAGCTGCTGGCTTGCAGGGCTATGTCGATACCGCTGATGGTTATAAGTTTCTCTATCCGAATGGCTGGGTAGCGGTGAAAACGACCAAAGGTGCGGATATTATTTTCCACGACTTGATCGAATCGAGTGAAAATGTCAGCGTTGTCATCAGTCAGGTAGATAAAGACAAGAAGCTCAGCGATCTCGGTAGTGCTTCTGACGTGGGCTATAAATTGGGCAAAAACGCGATCGCTCCGCCAGGATCGGGACGAGAGGCCGATTTAATTAGTGCCGAAACTCACGAAGCAAAAGGTAAGACATATTATATTCTCGAATATGATGTCAAACTTCCTACCAGCAAACGCCATAATATCGCTAGTGTGGTGGTCAGTCGCGGTAAGTTGTTTACCTTTAATGCTTCGACGACCGATCGACGGTGGCAGAGAATGAAACAAGTTTTCAATGACGTAGTCAATTCATTTAGTGTTGCCTAGCATTGGCAAGGTATGCCTGATGCCTGCGGAGATCGGTCGATGTGCCGATCTCCGCCAGATTGTTTGCTAACGTTACGAAACTATGACTCTTAATTTTGTCCTCGCCTCTGCTTCCCCCGCACGCCGTCGATTGCTGCAAAGCGTAGGCATCAATCCGTTGGTCTGCGTCAGTCACTTTGATGAATCCCAAATCCAATTGAGCGATCCAGCAGCGTTGGTGGAGACATTAGCACAGCGCAAAGCCGAAGTCGTGCTCTCTCAGGTCAATGATTCGCTCGTCCTCGGCTGTGATTCGATCTTAGTTGTCGATGGCGAAATTCACGGCAAGCCGCCAGATTCGGTCGCGGCATTTACCCGGTGGCAAAAAATGCGGGGTCGGATCGGCAAACTCTATACCGGACATGCCCTCATCGACCAAATTCAGCAGCGACGAGTCGTGCGCTGTGGAATTACCCAGGTTTACTTCGGACGAGTAACCGATGCCCAGATTCAGGCGTATATTGCCACTGGCGAACCATTAGTCTGTGCGGGCGGTTTTGCCTTGGAAGGAAAAGGTAGTGCCCTCATTGACAAAATAGACGGGTGTCACAGTAATGTAATTGGTCTAAGCTTGCCATTACTCCGATCGATGTTGGCCGAACTAGGCTACGATCTCAGCAGTTACTGGTGAGTCCTGTTAGCCAAAAAATCCGATCTCCAGCGCAGTTACGTGGTGAGTCCTGTTACTCAAAAAATATGATCTCCAGCGCAGAATTTCAACAAAAACTTCGATCGGGACAAATTTATGAAGCTTTGGCGTTAGTGGTGCAAGAGACGATCGAATTGGAGATTACAACTCAGATGACAGAAGATCCACATAGCGATCCCGCTGCTGATGGAGAATATCTCCGCACCAAAATCAATCTCCTCACTGGCCAGATCCACAATGAGGTAGACAAAAATATCGTAACCAATCCAAACTTTGCTAAGCTGCAACGGTTGCATATCGACCAGATTGTCGCCAGTCAGTTGAGCGTCCGCAGTTACTTAGAGCAGATTCAGGCAATTTTGGCGATCTTACCGCCCAGTTCGACAGCTCCTAGCACCAGTTCGCCGTCACATCCCGAACGCTATCACTCTAGTCTAGAGCCAATCGAGCTGTTAGCAGCCCTACCCATCGCGGCTATCGATCCTACTGGCGAGCTTGAAGAAGATCTCGATCTGTCGATCGATCGAGATGGGGAAGTCTGGGAAGAATGGGTCGAAGATGAAGACTTTATTGCCAGCTCGGACATCCCAGCACCACCGTTAATTTCGCTGAGAATACCGCATCCAGAGCCGCCATCCCAGTGGGTTGGCAGACCGCTCGACTCGATTGCGATCAAACCACTCGTGCCCCGCACTACTGCCATCCCGATCGATCCCGCCACTCACTGGGAGAAATTCGAGCCGGAATATATGAGTGCCGATCTCGAAACTCAGCCGCGCATCAAGCATTATCCCGATCCGCAGCAGATGGATAAAATATTGGCAGATTTAAATATTTAAGCTGACTGGTAGGAGTAGCTGTGGGTAGCTCCATCTCGGTTTGCCAAGTTACGCGATCGCTCGACTATCCACTGTCAATTAATTGTATATGTTCGCCCAATTCCTCAGTGTTCCCCCGATCGGTAGTGTAGATCTCGTTGCTACGCTACAATTTGCCGGCTTAGATGTGGCGATACCGACCCAGATCGGCGGTCAATTTAGTTGGGCACAATCGTTACTAGCTTGGATATTTATGTCCCCAGGCGAAGAAATTTTTAATCTGGGTGGCTTTCGCTTGAAATGGTATGGAGTATTAATTGCCTCTGCGGTGTT
>NZ_JANPGM010000632.1:0-4365 GCF_031423935.1 Chamaesiphon sp. VAR_69_metabat_338 | reverse complement strand
CTTGGGCAATCTGCTGTGGCAATTAAATGACTTGCCCCAGGCAGTATCGGCCTACCAGCAAGTCATCGATCTCCAGCCCGATTGCGATCGCGCCTGGTATCGTCAAGGCAAAGCCCTTCAGCAATTACAACAATGGGAGGGTGCCGATCGATGTTACGAGCGCGTTACGGCTCTGACAGGGGCGAACTACGATCTGTACTATAGTCACGGCCTCGTGTTGGCGCAGTTGCGCAGATGGGAAGCCGCGATCGAGCTTTACGATCGCGCCCTCGCACTAGATGAAAATGCCCCCGCCGCCTGGTATGCCAAAGGTCTGGCCGCCGCCGCCTTGCACGACTGGGCAACCGCCAACCGCTGCTACGATCGCGCCTTAAGCCTCGACCCGCACGATCGATCGATCCTCTACGCCCGTTCGCAAGTCCAAGCGGCTCAAGGCGACTGGGCAACTGCCTCGATCGCTTGTGGTCAGGCGATCGAACTCGATCCCGAAAATCCCACCCTCTGGACGCAACACGGGCGGCTGTCGATCGAAATGGGTGACTATGAGACTGCCGTCATCAGCCTCCAGACGGCTACGCGCCTCGCACCCACCCAAGCCCTCAACTGGCAATTATTGGGGCAGGCACTCTACCATCAGGGTGAATTCGTACCCGCACTAAGTGCCTATCGCCAAGCCTTAGAGCTAGACCCAGAGCGCGCCGAAACCTGGTACCATCGGGGTCTGTTGTTGGGTAACTTAGAGCGGTGGGAAGACGCGCTCAGTAGCTACGATCGCGCCGTAAAATTCGCTCCCAATTTCGATCTCGCTTGGTATCAACGCGGCCAAGCCCAGTTTCAACTCGATCGCGATCCCACTGAAACGCTGCATAGTTACCAACGTTGTGTAGACTTAAATCCTGACTACGCGCCAGCTTGGTACCAACATGGCAACATCCTGTTTCGGCTCGGCAAATTAACTGACGCCCTCGCCAGCTACGATCGCGCCCTCGCGCTCAATCCCGAGGACTACTATATTTGGAACAATCATGGTAACGTCCTGGGTTCGCTCAAACGTTATGAAGAGGCGATCGCCAGCTACGATCGCGCCTTAGCAATCCAGCCGCAGTTCTATCAAAGTTGGCACAATCGCGGCAAGGCCCTGTTTCATCTCAAACGCTACGAAGCCGCCGCAGCCGCTCACGCCAGCAGTCTGGAGATCCACCCCCACGATGCCAATGCCTGGAATGGGCGCGGGATGGCACTGCAATATCTCGAACGCTGGCCAGAAGCTTTAGCCTGTTACGAACAAAGTATCCAGGTAGATAAACTCGATCCCCTTGTCTGGCTCAATCGCGGCATCGCCTTATTCCAGCTCCATAAATATCCCGATGCGATCGCTTGCTACGACAACTGTGCCATGCTCAATCCCGACGATTGCCAAGCCTATTATCACCGAGGTAATGCCCTGCTCGAACTCGGTCAATGGGAAGCGGCGATTGCCAGTTTCGATCGGGCTTCGATTTTATCGCCCACCCTCGCACCCGCTTGGAATAGTCGCGGTAGTGCCCTGTTTCAACTCGGCAACTTAGAAGCTGCGCTCCACAGTTATCGCCAAGCCACTCAGGTGGCTCCTACCGACCCGCTCGGGTGGAATAACCAGGGTACGACCCATCTCAACCTCCAACAGTACAGTGAGGCTCTCCAGTGCTATCAAACCAGCCTCAAACTGCGCGACGATGATGCGCCCACATGGTACAAACAATCGATCGCCCAACAAGCCCTCGGCTACATCGATGATGCTACCACCAGTCTCGATCGAGCGATCTCATTAGAGCCAGACTATGCCCCGGCTTGGTATCGTCGCGGCAACATTTATCTCCTCCAGCACGAATTTGAAGCTGCTTTAGCTGACTATGAGATCGCACTCAAGCTCGATCCCGACCGCGCGGAAGCCTGGAACAATCGCGGTAATTGTCTGCTCGAACTCCAGCGTCTCGATAACGCTCTGTTCAGCTTCGAGCAAGCCACTGGTCTAGATCCCGAGCGATCGGATTTTTGGTTTAATAAGGGTCGAATTCACAGTAGTCTCCAGCAGTGGGAAGAAGCCGAAAACTGCTACCAGCAAGCGCGGCGGTTGACTCAGCCGGATTGGTAAGGGGGTAGGCTTTAGGCTTTAGGCTTTAGGTCGTGGAAAGTATTCCCAGTTTCCCCTCTCCCAGTCCCCCAGGCTCCCCGCTCCCCGCTTCCCGCTCCCAAGTCCCCAATTCAACCGCCAGCGGCGAAGGTGAGCATGATCGTTACAGATAAGAGCAGTCCTGGTGCGAGTAAGACGACCAACAGGAGTAAATCTTGGCTAGCCATGATAGTTGTGAGAATATTTGGTGAATGCATATCGATCTCTACTCTAATGGCGATCGCTAGCGGCGCGCCGCAAATTATACGATTTCTTAATTTACATGCTTGCCGATTCCGCAAGGCGTTGGCGTAGCCTCCGCCTTGCGGAATCGTTCACTCACTGCGCAATGCAGTAATTGGTGTCAGTCGAGCGGCATTTTGCGAAGGAATTACACCTGCTAAAAGTCCCACGACAAACGACAGCCCAAACCCGCTCAATACCGACCAAATCGATACGATAAAAGGGATATTGAAAACAGTTGCAGTCGTAAAAGCCACAAGAATTCCGACCATAATGCCAATTAGACCGCCCGCGATCGATAGCATCACAGATTCAGCTAAAAACTGATGTAAAATCCCTCGATTTGTGGCTCCTAGAGCTTTGCGAATGCCAATTTCTCGGGTTCTTTCTACGACTGAAACTAGCATGATGTTCGCAATCCCAATCCCGCCCACTACTAGTGAAATTCCGGCGATCGCCACCAGCATAATTGTAAATAATCCCACTACTGCCGAAAAAGTTTTCACGACTCCTACCTGAGAGCGGATGCTAAAATCATCCGCAGCCGCAGCCGCGAGATTGTGCCGCATCCGCAACAAATTGGTGACTTGATATTCGGCTAATTTCATTTCTGTCTGACTGTTTGTTTTGACATAAATGCCATTGACAGCTTTACCAATTAAGGCATTATTACCGACGATCCGCTCGGACATATTGCTGATAAGAATAAATACCTGATCGTCACGATCGATCGAGCCTTCCGATCCCTTCGGTTCAAAGGCACCAATAATTTCATAACTATTTTTGCCTTCAATTCGTAACTGCTGACCGAGGGGATTGCCATCGGTACCGAAGAGTTCTTTGAGCAACGTCGAACCCAAAATTGCCACCGGAGCTGCTTGGGTCATCTCCTCTTGCGTAAAAAATCGACCTTGGGTGAGTTCGGTATTTCTAGCCTTGAGATAATTGAGATCGATACCAACAATATTAGTCGCATGATTGACTTGGCCGCTGACAACTTGGCCGGGACGTTGTAGATAAGCCGATACATATTGCGCCGTGGGTACTTGGTCGCGGATGGCTTGGGCATCTGCGGTAGTCAGCGTACTGCTCGAACCCATCCCCCGACTGATTCCCCCCGTTCTGGCTTCACCAGGTAAGATTTGGAGGACATCGGTGCCTAATGCCTGAATTTGCTGTTCGGTGGCCTTTTGCACTCCTTGTCCGACTGAGGTAATCGCGATCACCGAGGCAATGCCAATAATCACGCCGAGCATCGTCAAGAGCGTGCGCAGTTTGTTGCTCAACAAGGCTCCAACCGCGATACTGACAATTTCCCCAATCGATACCGGACGGAGCCGGTATGCGTTATTCCTTGCTTTCATATTTTACACTTGAGATCATATATAATACTTCTGAGCGAAATCTTTGTGCTCGATCGAATACAACCTAGAGACAGGAATTACCATCAATGACTATGTTTGAAATTTCCTATCTATCGAAGATTTAGGATAATATATCGATCGCGTTCGTGCTTTTAATCAAGATTATCTGTATCCATCTCGACTAATGACTCGGTTATCTAAAACTCAGCATTTTTCTCCTTATATATTCATTTTGACGAGCGTACCAATTATTTGAGAGATTGAAACTATCACTATTATCATAGCGTCTTCAGACTCGATCGAGAAAATTACTATTACAGCATAATGACGATCGAACTTCAGAGCTGCTCGCACCAAAATTTAATTGCAGATCGTGTTATCCTGCAAACCCAATGCTGTAGAATAGTGCTGGTAATTTCTGCAACGCTACGGCGGCGATCGTTGGTGCAGCCTACCGTTAGGTAATCGCGATTGAATCCGATTGGCCTTTGCTTCACCCCGGTACTCTTATCAAAATTGTTAAATTAATGAATAAAAACTTAGGGCATTTAAACCAAATTATTCGCTAGTTTGGCCTGCCGAATCTGGGTCTAACTCTCAAGTCGA
>NZ_JANPGM010000631.1:0-6168 GCF_031423935.1 Chamaesiphon sp. VAR_69_metabat_338 | reverse complement strand
CTTTGAAATAGTTGTTGACATTCTACGCTTTCACCTCAGCAACAACAATTTAGTTCGCACCTGAACCAGGTAGCTTACTAGGTTGTTGTTTTTTTGGCATGAGCTAGCTTGGGTGCGGCAATTGCACTGCGTCTGCCTTATCAGAAGACTGCGATCGCCGTCTCCCCGACAATTGTCATGTCGTGTCAGATGCTCTTGCTACCAAGTACAATTAGCGACCAGCCATTCATAAATGTTATCTGACTCCCTAACAGCAGCATCTACAATTTGTCGTCCTGTCACAGGTATATTTACATTTAACACCCGATCGACCCAAGCCTGGAATTTTGGATTGATGAGCGACCCCTCGTCCGGAGGTTGAGACATATCTGCGCTACAGATATCATTGTAGCCAATCGCTAATAGAGCGATGAAGTCCTGTATATCTTTAGCAAAAACCCTGGCATCTTGACCGCTGCCAAGATAAACAATCGGCTTTTTGCCATTATTTTGTAGCCAGATGCAATATAAGCCTCCATCAGGACTCATGCCAAACACAGCGAGTCTTTTTTGAGTCTCTGCTCGATCTACCCAAGCAGAAATTACTTCTCGATCGTTTTCAAATAGCTCAAAGTACCCGCTTAACTTCTTATCAAAATTTTGATGTTCGTGCCAAGAACAAAGTTGCGATAAGAGTTCGGGAAATTCTATTTCTTGAGGGAAACCAGTCTTGACTTTTTCTGTTAGATTCATCGTTACATAGGGACTATCACGATCGCAGACGGTTCCGATCGCACCCAAGTTTTACGATCCGATCGAGCGGATAACTCGACAAGGATTGCCTACCGCCACTACATCAGCGGGCAGATTTTTGGTGACGACACTGCCAGCACCGACGACCGATCTCTCCCCGATAGTGACTCCCGGACAGATAATTGCCCCACCACCGATCCACGTATCAGCCCCAATCTCGATCGGACGACCGAATTCTAGACCAGACTTGCGCTCTGCTGAGTCGATCGGATGTGCGGCGGTATAAAGATGTACCCCAGGCCCAAATTTGACATCTGCACCGATCGTCACTGGTGCGACATCTAAAATCGTACAATTAAAATTAAAATATACCCGATCGCCCAGCGTGATATTACTGCCATAGTCGCAGTAGAAAGGGGGTTCGATCCATACGTTTTGCCCCGATCTCGGGATTAATGCTTGGATGAGTTGCAAACGTGTTGCCACGCGATCGACACTGCTATCATTGAGCGATTTGAACAACTGCCGCGCGCGCTGGCGTTCGGCGACAAGTTCGGGATCGAGCGGGTTGTAGAGTTCACCCCTCAACATTTTTGCTTTCTCACCGTTCATATATTTGCCTCAGTATCCCACTCATGCAAATCTCAGATTATCATTCGTCAGCAAGCTGCCGAGCGATTCTCAAAACCCGATCGAGATTTCTACAACCGATCTCCAAAATCCAAAATGGTATAAATATTCATGTCTCCCCCGCCACTCTCGACCACTGTCATCGAGCTAATCGATAATTTGCAATTGCAACCACATCCTGAGGGCGGCTTTTATCGAGAAACTTGGCGATCGGATCTGTGTTTGCCCAGCTCGATTTTACCCGCTGATTATAGTGGTAGTCGATCGGCGGGCACTGCGATTTTATTTCTGCTGCCTACGGGACATTCCTCGCGGTGGCATCGCGTGCGATCGGCTGAGTTATGGTTTCATCAAGCAGGCGACCCTCTAGAGCTGGGAATGGCGGCAACTCTAGATGAGGAATCGCAAGTAACCTATCTCGGTCGCGATTATTGCTGGCAAGCCGTCGTGCCGCCCCACCATTGGCAACGAGCGCAACCGATCGCAGGTAAAGCCGGATATGCACTAGTAGCCTGCGTAGTGGTGCCGGGATTTGACTTTGCCGATTTTGAAATGAGCGATTCTTAGCAAGTTACCAAATTATGTCACGCAACTATTGTCTGCTTATTACTCTGTCGATCGTCTCACTCATTGCCGTTTCCTGTAGTTTGCCATCTCCAATTGCCTCTAATGCTGTCAATCCGGCACCCGCACTGGTGGCGGGAATGAACGTCGATTTACCAGCCGAGCTGTCCGCTACAAATATCAACGGAGAACGCACAATCGTCCTCGCTGGGGGTTGTTTTTGGGGTGTAGAAGCAGTATTCGAGCAGCTCAAAGGTGTCTCTAATGTTGTCTCTGGTTACGCTGGCGGCACTGCGGCAACTGCCCACTATGAAACTGTTAGTAATGGCACCACCGGACATGCCGAAGCTGTTAAAGTTACCTACGATCCCAAGCAAATTTCTTACGGGCAGTTATTGAAGATTTACTTTCTCATCGCCCACGATCCGACTCAGGTAAATCGTCAAGAACCAGACAATGGCACCCAATATCGATCGGCCATCTTCTTCACCAGTCCAGAACAGCAGGAAATAGCGAAAGCTTATATCGATCGATTAAATACAGCTCGCGTTTTTCCTCAACCAATTGCGACTCAATTAGTGCCTTTAACTAAGTTTTATGCGGCTGAAGATTACCATCAGAACTTTATCGATCGCAATCCCACTCAAGCCTATATCGTCAGATTCGATCTACCAAAGCTCGCCCAACTCCGCCAACAATTTCCCACGCTAATTAAAAAAGTTTAGCGTGTTTGATAAATGATAGCGATTGAAATCGCTGCTGGTGCTTCAAAGTCTGCCTCCGCAGACTAATTATCTAGTGCAAAGATCTGTAGGTTGGGTTGAAGAATGAAACCCAACAACCCCAACGAAAGTTTCTGAGACGACATTATTCGAGATAGCCTTCTAACCCTGCGACTAGGACTTTGGCAATGGGACGATCGAATCGCTTAATCGATCGACATCAATCGCCTGTTGCTTCAACCTCTAATTGCTAAAATTCTAAGTACTCGATCGAATCCCGCGTATTTCCATCTGTTCCATGAAATAGTCTTCTAGAGAAGCGCGTCCGCGATTGAGGGAGATTAATTCGGCATCCATCAATTTAAGAGTCGCCATAAACTCTTGTGACTCTCCCCGCAATTTACCAGACCAAACATCATCTTGATACGTGATGTTTTCGATCCAGCGATCGAGGATTTCGGGATTGCCACCGCAACCGGAAACTAGATAATATCGATCGTCATTAATCAGTAATTCTGACATCGTACCGCAGGAAATTAATTCGCCGCGAGCGAGGATACCGACGCGACTGCAAATCTGTTCTACTTCCGACAGGACGTGACTATTAAAGAAGACAGTTTTACCGCGATCGGCTAATGAAACAATAATATCGCGCATCTGTTTGCGGCCTAATGGATCGAGTCCAGACATCGGTTCGTCGAGGAATACAAGTTCGGGATCGTTGATTAAAGCTTGCGCCATGCCGACCCGCTGTACCATACCTTTAGAATACTGGCGGAGTTGCTTTTTCTTAGCAGCCGACTGGGTTAAACCAACTAGTTCTAATAATTCTGGAATGCGGTGTTTTTGAACGGAACGCGGAATTTCAAATAAGCCAGCGGTGTATTCTAATAACTCCCAGCCGGTGAGAAAATCGTAAAAATAAGGATTTTCAGGAAGATAGCCGATTTTTTGTTTGACCGATCGAGATCCAAGCGGTTTGCCGAGTAATAATCCCTTACCCCCAGTTGGCTTGACGATCCCTAATAGTGTTTTGAGTAGTGTCGTTTTGCCAGCACCATTCAAACCCAATAGTCCAAAAGTTTCGCCTTCATAGACTTGGAGCGTACATTCTTTTAATGATTCAACTTTGCGATTGAGCCAAAAGCCGGTGCGATATATTTTGCCTAATTGATAAGTTTCGATCGCGGCGGCAATTTCGGAAGTTGGGGCCGATCGATCCAATTTTTCTGTAGTTAGAGTCATAGCTATCGAAATCGGGGGGGTAGAGGATTTGCGGCGATAAAATTCAGGATATTTGCCGCTGAATTTTATCGCCTCTCTACTTTAGCCTGTACCCTGACCTTTGGAAATACTTCCCACTAGCGATCGCTAGATACCCAAGCCCGCTTTGATTTTGGCGAGAGCCGATGCTTCGGAGGTACTGATTTTCGGATCGCCCGAACCAAATAAACCACTACCTGCCGCACTTGCGACGGCTTCGGCGCAAGCATAGACGAACTGTTTGAATTCGGTAATCTCTGCGGGTGTTGCTTTAGTGCCAATTGTGGCTACAGCACTATCGACAGTCGCGATCGCTTTGGTAACGAATGCGCCAGACTGAATGTCTTCTGGCTTAACGTCGGGTTTCTGTTGTTTGATTTTGCCGCTACTGAGGACGGCTTCGGAAAAGGCGGCTTGGACGATCGAGTTATTGGGATATTTTTTGCCTGCACCGACGATTTCTTTAGTCAGTGCCACGGCTTCGATCGCTGATGAAATAATCCCCATATCCGCCATGGCGACTGCCATGCCGATCGTCATGGGTGCTGCGGCGATCGTGTTTAGTTCTTCTGGAGTGTATGTCATGCTAATTAATGATTTGATTAAATTAAATTCAACTGAATGCATTCTAGCAGTTTCAAGTTGTCAGCAACGTATAGCATCCAGTATCATCGCCAGTCAATCGCGCGGATACGACGATTAATTGAGATAATAAGATGAATCGCTCACCTACCATCTGATATGGCCATTATCTCCTCAAAACAGCCAGCCTCTGATGCCCCACAACCGCCAAAAGAGGGGAAAAAAAGTACTCCCAAGCCAGCAGTGACATCTCCTCCTGTAGCCACTGCCGATGCAGAAATATTGCAAGCCGATATCACTAATCCTGAGGAAAAGATCCAAGAAGAAAGTCTCAGACCGAGTAGCATCAATGAATATATCGGTCAAAAAGATCTCAAGGGCGTTCTTGATATTGCCATCCAAGCAGCTAAAGTCCGTAACGAATCGCTGGATCACCTGCTCTTATATGGCCCGCCAGGATTGGGCAAAACTACGATGTCGCTAATTTTGGCATCAGAAATGGGCGTCAATTGTAAAATTACCGCAGCTCCCGCACTAGAACGTCCGCGCGATATTGTGGGGATTTTGATGGGGTTGCAGCCAGGAGATATTTTATTTATCGATGAAATTCATCGCTTACCGCGAATGACGGAAGAAATTCTCTATCCAGCAATGGAAGATTTTCGATTAGATATTACCGTCGGCAAGGGAAATACCGCCAAAATTCGGAGTATTCCCTTGCCTAAATTTACGCTAGTAGGGGCGACGACGAAGGTAGGTTCGCTGACATCCCCATTACGCGATCGATTTGGACTGGTGCAGAAGTTACGCTTTTATGAAGTGGACGAATTAACGCTCATCGTTCAACGGACGGCGGATATTCTCCAAACCGCAATTACGCTAGAAGGTGCAGCCGAAATTGCACGTCGCTCGCGTGGGACGCCTCGGATTGCCAATCGGCTGCTAAAACGGGTGCGGGACTATGCTCAAGTTAAAAATCACACCGAAATCGATGGCGAAATTGCCAGTGCCGCGATGGAGATTTACAATGTCGATCCGCTGGGATTGGATTGGGTCGATCGATTACTATTAACCACGATGGCAGAGCAGTTTAATGGTGGCCCTGTCGGATTGGAAGCATTAGCGGCATCGACAGGCGAAGATAGTCATACGATCGAAGAAGTCTACGAGCCGTATTTACTCCAAATCGGCTATCTCCACCGGACGCCGCGCGGACGGGTAGTGACCGCAGCAGCGCGGAAACATTTGGGCTTGAAAGGAGGGAATGACAACGGCGAACAGTTATCCTTACTAGAGGAATAGCTGCTTTAACATCGATCTTGTTATGAGCCTCACCCCATTCACATATCGATCGCAAATATCCCAAGTATTTGGCGACAACGCTTTAGCACATGGAATTTTCTATCTACATTCCCCGAGCTTGCGATTAGAACTTGCTGGAGATAAGCCATATCTGAAAATGTTTCTGCGTGCCTACGAGCGATCGAAAGCAATTATCGATTTTGGATTAGGCGATCTCCAAAAGATTACTGTCTGCTTGAGTTTTTATGGTAGTAAATCGTTAGTTAGTAACTTATCCGTTTTCCGCAATCTTCTCAGGTGTGGAATTAAGCGTCCCCAGACAGCAGAAATTTGGCAAGTTCGAGCGGAATCTGATGAAGATGGGAATCTAATG
>NZ_JANPGM010000630.1:0-4475 GCF_031423935.1 Chamaesiphon sp. VAR_69_metabat_338 | reverse complement strand
GAATGCCCACCTGATTTGCCGCACCAGCCACATGCCAAGACATCCGCGCGGCAAATGGATGAGTAGCATCGACGATCGTATCGATTTTTTCTGCCTGTAAGTAATCTACCAAACCAGCTTCGCCACCAAAGCCACCAATCCGGACTGCACCGACAATAGCATGAGGATTTGCGGTTCTCCCGGCGAGGGTAGTAATTACTTCTAATCCAGGTAGATCGATCGCGCTTGCTGCTAATTGCACCGCGTCCCCAGTGCCGCCGACAATCAAAAGTCGTTTTATCACTCCTAGCAAGTTGGCAGCAGTTCCATAATAATGAATAGACTAGTATCTACAAAATGAAAAAATCTTTATGACATCAACAGTGTATGACTTTTCCGCGACTAGCATTGAAGGGCAACCCGTCGAGATGAGTACTTATCGCGACAAAGTTTTGCTTGTCGTCAATACCGCCAGTCAATGTGGATTTACGCCGCAATATAAGGGTTTGCAAGAATTGTACGATAAATATGCAAGTCGTGGCTTTGCCGTGCTGGGCTTTCCTTGCAATCAATTTGGGCAACAGGAACCAGGGAGTGCGACAGATATTCAGTCTTTTTGCGAAACCAGATTTGGGGTGTCTTTTCCGTTATTTCAAAAGATCGATGTCAATGGTGCTAACGCGCACCCGCTGTTTAAATATTTAGAAAAAGCCGCACCCGGAATTTTGGGAACGGAGGCGATCAAATGGAACTTCACCAAGTTTTTGGTCGATGGTAGTGGCAATGTTGTCAAACGCTACGGCTCGAATACCGATCCCAAAGATATCGCTAAAGATATTGAGGCACTAGTAAAATAAAGAGTTTATCTTAATGGCTGGATCGATCGAGTAACTGTAAAAATGAGTCACTCGATCGCACAATCAACTCGATCTAGTACAGCTACTTACTAATTACCTGCGACTAAAGTCGCGGCTAATATTGCAAAGTCCGCCTGTCTTGACGCGCTTTTTACGTCGGGGAACCCGACGAACGCGCGTCGCTACGCGGACTTCGTATTACGAGCAGCGGTTTCTAACCGCTGGGGTGATAGGCAGAAAATTAGGTTAATTAATCTTCACCACACCCTACGACTTCTTAGCTGTTGCCGATTCGATCGCGGTAATTAATTCTGCTTGGGAATATGGTTTGGTAATGTAGAAATCAATCCCTTGTTTTTCTCCCCACATTCGATCTAAATCTCGATCGCGTGCCGTACAAGCAATTACGGGAATTTTTTCGGTGTCGGGATACACTTTCAATAGCCGACAAAATTCAAAGCCATTAATTCCTTCCATCGTAATATCGGTCACGATCGCATCAGGCTGTTCTTTAGCAGCTAATTCCATCCCATCGTCAGCATTACTTGCCGAAATGACTTGATAATTATGATTTTGCAGATACAGAGCTGTCAACTCTCGTTCGGATTGACTATCTTCGACAATTAAAATTTTTTTCATTACCGCGATTTGCTCGACTAATCAAATACCGATCTCAACAGTTGCAGCCAAGGACGCAGCTACAACAACAGATCGATATTACAATACATTGACAAGACAATGCTAGTTTACCAATCTCTAGCTCGTCAGACAACCGCAAATGCGACTAGATCGGCTTATCGTCACCAATGCCGATCGCCGCCTCGATCGATTCCAATCCGCGCGCTGCTAATTTAGCGAGTAATCCAGTCAAAATTCGATCGACCATCCACGGGCCATTATAAGTCCAGCCCGTATAAACTTGAATCAAACTCGCGCCAGCCGTAATTTTCTCCCATGCATCATCGGCAGTAAAAATGCCCCCCACGCCAATAATTGGCAAACTGCCACCTGTGTGATGATAGATAAAGCGAATGACTTCGGTAGACTTTTGGCGCACTGGTGCGCCACTAATCCCACCAGCTTCTTCGGTAACTTGTTTACCCGTAGCGGCGACTAATTTAGTTGTTAATTGCGATCGATCGATCGTCGTATTCGTGGCAATAATTCCTGCTAATTTAGATGCTTGAGATAGCTCCACCACCGCCGCGATATCTTCCCACGCTAAATCGGGGGCAATTTTCACTAAAATGGGTTTTTGACCTTGATTTTCTTGTTGTAAAGTATCGAAAATTGCGCGTAACGGCTCGATCGCTTGTAAGTCTCGCAATCCGGGCGTATTCGGCGAACTGACATTAATCACAAAATAGTCACCCAGATCTTTCAATCGTTGAAAGCTGCCCAAATAATCATTCGCCGCATCTTTTAATTCTGTAATCTTTGACTTACCCAAATTAATCCCGATCGGAATCGTAAAATCGCCCTGCTGACGCTGCTGGAGTAATTCCGCCATCGCCGCACTCCCCAAATTATTAAACCCCATCCGATTTAAGGCGGCGCGATCTTGGGGCAGCCGAAACAGGCGCGGTTTGTCATTGCCCGGTTGGGGATGATAAGTCACCGTACCGAGTTCGGCAAAGCCAAAGCCCAAATATTGCCAGATTCCAGCCGCCATCCCATCTTTATCAAACCCTGCCGCCAAGCCGACGGGATTGGCAAATTTCAAGCCGAAAACCGACTGCTCCAACCGGCGATCGCTCTGACAAAAATACTGCTGGAAGCTCAGTTTGGCCAATTTGGTCAGCGGCGAAGTCGGGGTAGTATCGATCGCGTGTAACAGGCTGAGAGACTGCTTATGGATGGTTTCTGGATCGGCTTTGAGTGCGGAAAATAGGAGCGGACGCAGGGCTAGTTGATAAATATCCAAGATGGTTAGAGGATGTTTTAAAAGTATAAGATAGCACTCGTAACCCTTAGAAAATCCCCCTAGCCACCTTAAAAAGCTACGGTGTACGCACAAGTCTGTCGGACTTCGTTTCGAGATCTGAATCCCCCCTTAACAAGGGGGGAACCGGACTCTTAGTCCCCCTTTTTAAGGCTACCGTGTATACACAAGTCTAGAGAGAAGCGAAATTGGTGTGAATCCCCCTAAATCCCCCTTAAAAAGGGGGACTAAGATCCGGATCTTAGCCCCCTTGTTAAGGGGGTTTGGGGGATTCAGATCTCGAAACGAAGTCTATTCGAGTTGTGTATACACGGTAGCTTTTTAAGGGGGATTTAGCGACTGAAATCGCGCTGAGGTTCCCGTCTAGCGACACGTCTCGCTTCGCTCTCCTACAGCGTGCGTTTCAGTCAAGACAGGGGGATTTACCCACTGAAAACGGAGCAATTAGACTTCTCAGACATTCTCTTAGAGGGCGGATGTGGGCGATCGAGTGCCGAGATCTCTAGTTTAAACCATCGATCGATAACTCAAATGGAGATCGGGAAACTATATAATCAATTAGCAGTCTAATAATTCATGTATATTCAGACCGCCAGTTATAGATAAAGTCATTAATCTTTGAGGAGTAATCAGTAGCCACTATGATGCCACCGACCACACCGACGATCGCCACTCCGATTTTAATCCTCGATAATGCGGCGTTGTTCCCTACCGCCACCACTGCAACACCAACCAAAACCGCCATCTCATCCAAACTCGCTCGACATTGGCAAGCGGCACCGCTGACTAGCCCCGATCTCCAGGCGACCCCCGCACCCAAAAAAATCGCCCAGTCCGAACTTCCTGGCGGTTCCACCCCTTCCACTCCCCCCACCCCACAAGCTCCGCCAGAACCGAGTATTAGAGATACTGGTAGCGGCTATCCGACCAATATTCCTCGCAACTACTTTGGCCCCGCGATCGGGACTGGGAACGGTGCCACCGGCTTTGGGGCACTTAGTAGATTTTCATTTGGGCAAAATTACTCGATCCGGCCATCGGCAATTTTTGGTAGTAATGGCACCATCATCCGCGTGCCCTTAACTTATGACTTTGTGTTTGGTGACAAAGAACCCTTCGAGCGCAATCCGCTGATCACTTTTCATGCTGGTGGTGGCGTGCAGTTTAGCTCTGGTGCCAATAGTAATAATAGTTCCAAATTCGGACTCCTCGGCACGATCGGTGTCGATGTCAATTTATTTGAAACCACAGCACTAGTCGTCAACTACAATACTGACTTTGCCTCGATTAACGGGGTCAATTTTGGCTTGGGATTTGAGTTTTAGTCGATTCGATCGATCGAATTTAGTGTAGCTCAATCTAATTTTGGCCTCACACACTCACAAAGAAATAGCAGGGGCAATTTATCGATTGCCCCTGCTATTTCTTTAAAGATGAATTTTTAGGAAGAAATCTAGCAATGAGAACGGGATTCACACCCCGTCATCAACGCCATCGACTCCCGAGCCGGGACTCCTCAGCGAGCCTGCCACTCCGCCGTGCCCGAACGAGCCGCCTACCTTGCGCTCGGCAGCGTGCCATGAAGCTCATTGGGCTTGTGCTCCTTCGGCCCATAATGGTCTCTCCAATAAAAATACCCCGACAGCACCACGATGATCAGCACCGCAATCGCACGGGCCCAATTCTCGCGGCGCCGT
>NZ_JANPGM010000629.1:0-11714 GCF_031423935.1 Chamaesiphon sp. VAR_69_metabat_338 | reverse complement strand
TTGAGCTGGGCGGCGGTATTCAGGTCGTAGGCGCGTTCGGCTTGCTCGATTTGGACGCGGATTTGGTCTTCTTGCTCTTTGAGGCTTTTAATACTGTCGAGGAGTTGTTTTTCGCCTTGCCATTGATTGTTCAGCTCGTCTTGTTGAACGGTGAGGGTGGCAATCTCCGCGTCGATTTTTTCTAAGCGGCCTTGAGTGGGGTGGTAGCCATCACTGGGCAGATTTTCGCCTTGGAGGGAGAGTTTTTCCATCTCTAGCTGCATTACCCGTCGATCGATTGCTTCGAGTTCTTCCGGCTTGGAGGTAATCTCCATCTTCAGTTTAGCGGCGGCTTCATCGACGAGATCGATCGCTTTATCCGGCAAAAATCGATCGGCAATATACCGACTGGACAGATTGGCGGCGGCAACTAGAGCGGAGTCGCTAATTTTGACACCGTGGTGGACTTCATAGCGTTCTTTCAATCCCCGCAGGATCGAGACGGTATCTTCGACACTGGGTTCGTTGACTTGAACGGGTTGAAAGCGGCGTTCGAGGGCGGGATCTTTTTCGATATATTTGCGATACTCATCGATCGTCGTCGCGCCGATACAGCGCAATTCGCCGCGCGCCAGCATCGGTTTGAGCAGATTGCTGGCATCCATCGCGCCTTGGTTGCCGCCCGCACCGACGACGGTGTGCAGTTCGTCGATAAATAGGACGATTTGTCCTGCCGATTCGGTAACTTCTTTGAGTACCGATCGCAAGCGTTCTTCAAATTCACCGCGCAGTTTGGCTCCAGCAATCAAGCTGCCCATATCTAGGGAAATTAAGGTGCGGTCTTTGAGCGATTCGGGGACGTCGCCATTAACAATGCGTTGAGCTAGTCCTTCGGCGATCGCAGTTTTACCAACACCTGGTTCGCCGATCAAGACGGGATTATTTTTTTGACGACGCGATAGCACTTGCACCACCCGCTTGATCTCCTCATCCCGCCCGATCACGGGATCCATTTTGCCCGCTCTGGCGGCTTCGGTGAGATCTTTCCCATATTTAGGTAAAGCCGCACTGCTAGCTTCAGCCGTGGGAGCATTCGCTTTGGGTGCGGCAGAGCGCAGCTGCTTAATTGCCGCTTCTAATTGGGCGCGATCGAAATTAAATGCTTTTAGTAATCTGCGCCCGATCCGATCGTCCTCATTCAACGCCAAAATCAGATGATCGACGCCAATAATCCGATCTTGCCAGCTTTCCCGGGCGGCTTCGGCGCGATCGAGTAAGGCATCCAAATTTCGGCCTAAATATAAGTCCGCGACCCGATCTAATCGCGGTTGGCGCGTGGTAAATTCCTGAAGCTGCCGCGTGAGTTTCTCTACATCTACGCCGACGCGCGCGAGGATTTTGGGGGCTGCATCCTGCTGCTCCAACAACGCGATCGCCACATGCTCGACTTCTAACTGCTGGTTGAAAGATCTCCTGGCTACATCCTGCGACTTAACGATCGCATCCCAGGCTTGGTCGGTAAATTTGGTGGGGTCTGTAGGCTGCATGTCTAGGGGCGATTAGTCCGATCGTGTGTGTTCAGTATATCAAGGAAGGCCAATTCGGTGGTGGTTGGGCGGCGATCGCGGCGGCTAATGTCGATCGCATCTACTACTTGCGTCTGGCTGTGGGCGATCGCGTAAAGTTTCTGTGAGATAAATTGGGGATCGCTGGCGAGATTGCGGCCACCTATACTAATATATTCACAGATTAAACCGCTGCCTTCAATGTCTCGATGTGGCTGCCGCCACTTCGCGTGTCAGCTCGACTGAGCCGACAATACGACTTAGATCTCGATTCTCCCAGGGAGAGGCTCCGCCAACGAACCTATCTAAATTGTATCGCTGTACCGCAAAGGTTCCAAAGACATGACATATCTATTAGCAGGCGATCTGGGCGGTACCAAAACGCTCTTGAGACTAGTGACAGCCACAGATCCAGATCGCAGCCAATTCGAGAAATCGTATCACAGCCAGTCCTATCCCAACATTATTGCCATCGTTCGCGAATTTGTCGCAGCGGCACAAGTCCAACTCGGCACAATCGAGATTGTCAGTGCTTGTTTGGGGATTGCTGGTGCCATTGTCGATCGATCCTCCTACTTACCCAACTTGGATTGGCACATTCATACCGACGAGCTGGAGCGGGAATTACAAATCCCGAAGTTGAAATTAATCAACGATTTTACCGCGATCGGCTATGGTATTCCCCGGCTGCACCCGATCGACCTGCACGCACTCCAATCGGGAACGTCAATTCCCCAGGCACCGATCGCCATCATCGGCGCAGGTACTGGATTAGGACAAGGTGTGCTGATTCATGACGGTCGGGACTATCGAGTTGTCGCCACCGAAGGCGGACATGCCGATTTTGCCGCTCGATCGCGGCAAGAATTTGAGTTGTTTGAATACATCTGCAAATCCAAACAACTCGATCGGGTTTCAGCAGAGCGGGTGCTATCGGGAGCGGGGATCGTGTCGATTTACCAATATCTACGCGATACTGGCAACTTTTCTGAAGCACAGGACGTCACTAATGTAGTGAGAGCTTGGGAATCGGCAACACCTAATGCTGTCGATCCGAGTGCCATTATTTCGGCAATGGCGATCGCCAAAACCGATCCGCTCTCCGCAGCTACGATGAAAATGTTTGTCTCGATCTACGGTGCAGAAGCGGGCAACCTCGCGCTCAAAACTCTACCCTACGCGGGGCTATATATTGCTGGTGGCATCGCGGCCAAAAATCTGCCCATATTGGTCGATGGCACCTTCATCGCCGCGTTCAATCAGAAAGGAAGAGTCAGCGATCTGTTGAGTAAGATTCCGGTCTATATCATCCTCAATCCCCAAGTTGGCTTGCTCGGTGCGGTTGCCCAGGCAGCGGCATTAGCTACATAGAGATCGAAATCGATTTTTTGTCTGTGACTGAGATCGCAATTACGGTTAACCGATTCAGTAATCGCTAATGAGTGTGCGATCGATAACAGTTTCTGACTCAGTATTCTGTCAGAGTTTAATGTATCGCTAGAACATGAGTTCGCTGAATGCCTGGGCGTTCGGCATTGACGATCGAGTCTGAATCTAGCTTCCCATCAAGGTTGTCAGCGTTTAGTAAGATCTTGGCTCGCGCCAACCGCCAGCCGAGATATTAGTTAATTCGACATAAACTGTCTAATCGATTAAGATTGTCAATGAGAAAACATTAAAAAAATATAAAGGTTATAATCTATAGCAGTGGTGCTAATACAAGGAGGTCTATGTTTCTTAGACTAGCAAATCAACATCAAGAATTTGTCAAAGACCTGGTAATGAGCCTTCAAGCTCTAGCTACTGTCTTGGAGCGACGCGGTTATGAGGCTGCTTGCTATACATGTGGCGATCGTATGAATAGTGCCAACTTCATGGTAAGTCTGGCACCCAATCACCTGATCCGGTTTCTGGTATCCGATTACGGGATTACCTGGACAGAGTTACGCGACGATCGCGAGTTAATGAAACTCGAAGGCGCAGAAGCAATCGCCCAGTTACAAGAATTGGCCGATCTGCTCAAAGTGCGGGAGCAGAATCCCGAACCCGCGTTAATCGGCTAGTCGCTGCCAATTGAGTCGATCTGGATGCTCTCACCAGCAGATCGAATCGATCTGTGCTGGCGGCTAGATTTTCCGCCAACAAGTTATCTAAATTTAATAGTTCGATCGCGATCGTGCAGATGCCACCAAGACAGGGTAATAGTGGCAAATCTGCCGATCGCGGTTTGGTATCGATCGATATTGCCAGAAATACGCATCAGATCGCGAGCGCGTTGCTGATTTGATGATTCTCGATTTTTACAGCCAGATTCCTTATCTTTTCCTCGCCCCCCGCTCCCCGCTCCCTCTTCTAGGGTTTCACACTTCGAGCCAGCAACGCCCGATTATTTACCGATCGAGGATGCAACCACTGGGTGTTGGCCGTAAAAAGGTAAAGCCATCTCCCAGTGCGGACGTTCACCACGCTCGTCAGCCATTCGCGCCAAAGCTAATACCCCTACGACAGTATCAGCTAGATTAGCCGATTGCGGCACATAGTGGTGATGGGCTGGCTGCAACCGTGCTAATTGAGTTTCCCAATCACCAGCCGACATCACCGTATCCGGTAGCATCACCGTTAGCTGTCGTGTGTCTGGACTGAAGTTATAAATCGCCCCAAATACCTCATCCCGTTGCGCGGACATCGAGATTGCGATCGAGCCGTGGTGAGGTAGTTGCCACGCGATCGCTGCCAAACTAGATACTGTAAATACTGGTAAATTGAGCTGCTGCCCCAACGTGCGCGCAGTCACGACCCCCAGCCGCGTCCCCATAAATCCCCCTGGCCCGTTGGCGACGGCAATCCAGCCCAAGTCTTGCCAGGTTTGGGGCTGGATAAAATCACGGAGGTAGGGATGGAGCAGATTGGATGTCTCGCGTCCCAATTCCCACGATCGATAACGGGGATTGTCTTCACTACTACCGATCGATAGTCCCAAAGCGGGGCTGCTAGTATGTATCGCTAGTCCGTATTTCATGGGGAAGGGGATAGGAGATAGAGGATAGAGGATAGTTCCTACATCTTGCCCTCACCCCCAACCCCTCTGTCTTGACCCAAACGCACGCGGAGGAGACCTCAGCGCGATTTGGGTCGTTCCCAAGCTTGGGAGCGGCTCGCGCACGCCTTTGTTCCCCGACGGTTCAGCGAGACAAGACAGAGGGGAGCCAGAGCCGCAGGATTTGGCGGGGTGAGGGCGAAGGGGTTTCGCTAACAAAAGAAGTCTTTGTAAATCGGATTTGGGGTGACGATCGAACTTTGGAAGATCCAGCATCACCCATGATAGAGGGGAACGGGCTAGGATAACAAAAAGCACATTTGCAAATCGGAATTAAATGCCTATGACTGGTGCTGATGCTGAATCTACTGCTCCCCGCGAAGATCGCACGCAAACGCTGCGCGATCGCTATCTTCAAACCATCGATGAGATTGCCACGCGGATTCTGACTGGCAAGCAGATTATCTCGAAAGAGTATATTTATCAAATCCTGGTCGAGCGGATCGAGTTGGGGACGAGCGAGATCTTTGAAGGTTGTTTGAGCCAGACGGTGCAGGGCATCGAGCGGGAAATTGCCAGCCAAGCCGATGAGGTCAAGCAGGCCAAATTAAAGCATAAACTTAACGCTCTAACCTGGATTCAGACATCGTTAGGCAATCTCCAAGACGAACGTCAAGCCGTGGCGGCGGTGAATGCAACGATCGATCGGATCGTTGCTGCGGCACCCAACGAACGGTTAAATACGCTCCTGCAAGCACTAGATCCCAATCAGGAACGCAAATTAGAGCGCGCGCAGATCGAGTTGATGATTAAGTCTCTTCAGTCGGTGGCGACGGTTAAACTCGAACCCGCAGATTTCGAGCAGTTGAAGCAATTAGCCTTGGGACTCGATCGCGGCTTGAAGTCTTTGCCAGCTTTAGAACCGCATTTGGTGAGCTGGATTTATGAGAGCGGTCAGCAAATCGGTTTTGGTGGAGCCACTGAGAATGGCCCCTGGTCGCTGTGGGCGCGACAAGTAGCGAATCCATTCATTCAGGCATTATTTGCCACGATCGGGCGGCAGCAGTCAATTTCCGATCGCTGTGCGGCACAAGCAACTGGGGATGAAGGGGAGTGGACGGAACTAGCGATCGTTTTGCAAAGTATTCAGATTGCTTTGGTTGCTTGGTTTGACGCGCAGATGTACGACCGGCTTTGGGGTCAGCGGATGGCTTTTAGTACGCTGATTACATTTGCAGCGATTTGGTGCGAGTTAGCCAATGGCATCAGTCGCGCGACGGGGATTAATAGCGGACACCGGGAGGCGATCGCCAAGGCTTGTTTTCAGGTGACGTTGCAAATTTTACGCACGGCGGCGCAACGTCCGAATTTTCCCTTATATGGTGGAATTTTTGCAGCATTTTCTGGCGAAACGCTCCGCGATACGCTCTCTTACTTCGATCTGCCGCTCAAGCAGGTGGCAGGGACTCAGGAGAAGGGGCGATTATTGACGATTTTGGGTTATTCTCAGCAAGCCTTAGGACAGATTGCCCGATCGATCGAGCTGCACCAAGAAGCCCTAGAAATTGCCAATCAAGCTGGAGATCGTCCCTGTGAGATTGCCAATCTCAATCATTTGAGCCGGATCGCGATCGGTCAAAAAGATTATCCCCAAGCCATTAGTTACAGTCAACGCGCCCTGATTTTGGCCAGACAAACGGGCGATAAATTGGGTGAAGCCAATGCGCTGACTAATGTTGGCTACTCGGAAGTATTGGCCGCACACGCGATCGATCTGATGGATGAAGATGTCTACGAGCAGAATATCAGTTATCTCGATCGCGGCTTGAAACTTGCCGAAACATTAGACGACAAACAGAGTCTCGCGCTGGGTTATCACAGCCTTGGGCTGGCTTATCTAACAATTGGGCAACCGGAACGCGCGATCGAGTATCTCCAATTAGGTACTAAAGCCGCTCAAGCCGTGGGGGATTTATACCTCCAAGGACTGAATTTGACCTACCTCGCTGAGGCGCATCACAGCCTAGAGAAGCCTAAAACAGCGATTTTTTATAGCTGTCTGGCGATGTACCAACTCCATCAAATCGGTGCCAAAGAATGGCGGCAGGGTGCCAGTTTAGCGACTATTTTGCAGGGGCAATTAGGGCCGGAGCAGTTTCAGGAAGTACTCGTCCAGTATCGCCCCAATTTAATCCCTGCGATCGGGGTTGATGGCTACGATTATTTGCCCCAATTACTCACTAAGTATCTAGAAGAAGGCAGTTTATAGCGAACACTCAGAACCTAAAAAGTAACAGCGTAAAAAAAGCAATCTCTCCTTGGAAGTATCTCTGTAGTGCCCGATCCCCTCCCGATCGCAAATAGTAGTTATTACCGAACCCAATCATTCAAATTACTATACCCAATCGCCAAAATTACTGTGTTAAGATTTAATGACACGCAAGACAAGCAGCAGGGGATGGAAAACAGCCATGTTTGAACGCTTTACAGAAAAAGCCATTAAAGTAATCATGCTGGCCCAGGAAGAAGCACGTCGCCTGGGGCACAACTTTGTCGGTACCGAGCAGATCCTTCTGGGATTAATTGGCGAAGGTACTGGCGTAGCAGCAAAGGTCTTGAAGTCGATGGGGATCAACCTCAAAGATGCACGGATCGAAGTTGAGAAAATTATCGGACGTGGTTCGGGTTTTGTCGCCGTTGAAATCCCCTTCACTCCCAGAGCGAAGCGTGTTTTAGAGTTGTCTTTGGAAGAAGCTCGCCAACTGGGACATAACTACATTGGTACCGAACACCTCTTACTCGGATTGATCCGCGAAGGTGAAGGCGTAGCTGCCAGAGTGCTCGAAAATCTCGGTGTAGACTTAACCAAAGTTCGCACTCAAGTAATTCGGATGCTCGGTGAAACCTCTGAAGCTGGTGTCGCTACCGCTCCAGGTGGACGTACTGGCAGCAACAAAACGCCGACGCTAGATGAGTTTGGTTCTAACCTGACCCAAATGGCTCATGATGGGAAATTAGATCCTGTTGTCGGTCGTGCCAAAGAAATCGAACGCGTCATCCAAATTCTCGGTCGGCGGACGAAAAACAATCCCGTCCTGATCGGCGAGCCTGGTGTTGGTAAAACGGCAATCGCTGAAGGTTTGGCACAACGGATTGCCAATCAAGATATCCCAGATATTTTGGAAGATAAGCGCGTCGTGACCCTCGATATCGGGTTGCTCGTTGCTGGTACCAAATACCGGGGTGAATTCGAGGAACGCCTTAAGAAAATCATGGATGAAATCCGCCAAGCGGGTAACGTCATCCTGGTGATCGATGAAGTCCACACCCTGATCGGTGCTGGTGCTGCTGAAGGAGCGATCGATGCTGCAAACATCCTTAAACCCGCTCTAGCACGGGGCGAGCTGCAATGTATCGGTGCGACGACGCTCGATGAGTACCGCAAGCATATCGAACGCGATGCCGCACTCGAACGTCGTTTCCAACCAGTCATGGTCGGCGAACCCAGTGTCGATGAAACGATCGAGATCTTGCACGGTCTGCGCGAACGCTACGAACAGCACCACAAGCTCAAAATCACCGATGCGGCTCTCGATGCTGCGGCTAAATTAGCCGATCGCTACATCTCCGATCGCTTCTTACCAGATAAAGCGATCGATCTAATGGATGAAGCTGGCTCCCGCGTCCGCCTCCTCAATTCCCAACTCCCCGCTGCGGCTAAAGAGCTGGATAAAGAATTGCGCAAAGTCCTTAAAGAGAAAGACGAAGCCGTCCGCTCTCAGGATTTTGATAAGGCTGGTTCGCTCAAAGACCGCGAGCTGGAAATCAAAACCGAAATTAAGAGCATCGCTCAGAACAAAAAAGCTAGCGACGAAACTGAAGATCGCGTGATGCCTGAGGTTACCGAAGAAGACATCGCCCAAATCGTGGCTTCTTGGACTGGCGTACCAGTGAGCAAGCTCACCGAATCTGAATCCGTCAAGCTGCTGAATATGGAAGAAACCCTCCATCAGCGGTTGATCGGTCAAGAAGAGGCGGTCAAGGCTGTCTCCCGCGCCATCCGTCGCGCTCGGGTCGGTCTGAAAAACCCCAATCGCCCGATCGCCAGTTTCATCTTCTCCGGCCCGACTGGAGTTGGTAAAACCGAGTTGACCAAAGCGTTGGCAAACTACTTCTTCGGTTCGGAAGACGCGATGATTCGCTTGGATATGTCCGAGTACATGGAACGCCACACCGTCTCTAAACTGATCGGTTCGCCTCCAGGTTATGTCGGCTACAGCGAAGGCGGTCAATTGACTGAAGCCGTCCGTCGTAAGCCTTATACCGTCGTCTTATTCGATGAAATCGAGAAAGCGCACCCCGACATCTTTAATATGCTTTTGCAAATTTTAGAAGACGGTCGCCTGACTGACGCCAAAGGTCGCACGGTAGACTTCAAGAACACCATGATCATCCTTACCTCGAACGTGGGTTCCAAGGTAATCGAGAAAGGTGGTGGCGGTCTTGGTTTCGAGTTCTCGGACAACAAAACCGAAGCTACTTACAACCGGATTCGCAGCTTGGTCAACGAAGAACTCAAAAACTACTTCCGTCCAGAGTTCCTCAACCGTCTTGACGAAATCATTGTCTTCCAACAGCTCACCAAGCCAGAAGTCAAAGAAATCGCCGACATCATGCTCGCAGACCTCTTCGGTCGTCTGACCGAGCAAGGCATTAAGCTCGAAGTCACCGACAGGTTTAAAGATCGCCTGATCGATGAGGGTTACAATCCAGCCTACGGTGCGCGTCCATTGCGTCGTGCAATTATGCGGTTACTCGAAGACATCCTCGCTGAGGAAATGCTCTCCGGTCGCCTCAAAGATGGCGATACCTCGATCGTCGATATCGGCGAAGATGGTAAAGCGATCGTCACTCCTAAGCAGGAAAGTATTCCCGCTGCGGCACCCGATTTATTAGCCCCAGTTGGCGAGTAATCGATTGGTGACAATATCTAATTAGCTAAAAAAGGCGTACTATTCAGTACGCCTTTTTTGCAATCTACATAAACTCCCGATCGATTTCTATTAATCTTAATTTTCAGCTATGCTCACCTCGCCACTCAAATTCAATTCTTTCCTCTGCCTGTACAAATTTAATATCGAACAAGTCAAATACAACCTCTCTGCCTAATAATAGAGGAGCATTTGCAATCTCTGTCAGCAACCAAGCTACAGGAGCTTGAAAAGTACGATTGTCAATCGTTAAATTGATAATTCTTTTGACGTACTGGACATCACCGCCAACGCCTTGCCCGACGGTAATCGGTTCTCCTCTAGACACCTCAAATCCTAATAATTCACCAACTTCCCGACTAATCAGACTCAATTGAGCACCAGAATCTACTAACATCACGATCTCTTCACTATTAGATTCACAGGTAAGAGTTACTGGATACAATGGTTCCCATTCTGCTCCAGCAAACCCATAGAACTTAACCCAATAAAATTGAACATCTGCTGTTAGAGCAGGCATCCAATCCATTAAAAACGGCTCGCCTATTTTCTCAGCTTCAGCTTTAACCTGATGATAATCCGTTCCGGCTGCTAAAAATTGCGTTGCACTATAAGCAACAAATTGACGACGATAATTTTCTCTCAACATGCGGCGATGTCGATTTCCCCACCGGATAATTTCTCTAGCTTGTTCTGGAGTAACTGTCATCTAAGTTCTTAAAAATCGGTTCTGACCTATAATTTATAATTTTAATATCAGCGATCGCTTTAGCTATGTTAACTAATATAGCCATCGATACATCTATGCTTCTGTTGCTAAATTCCGACGCACCCATTGCCTAAATTCCTTTCGAGCTTCACTCATCAATATTTCGGGACGCTCTAAAATCTGTGTAAACCCTTCGTTAATTGGTAATGAGGGAAATAACGAACTAGTTGCAGATTCGATATACTGCCCATCTGTGAGTACGAAGACTGCTAATTTACTTTGCTGATACCTCCAGATTTCTGGCACACCTAAAGATTCATAGGCACTAAGTTGAGTTGGCGAAGTTAGATCGATTTCTATTGCTAAATCTAGTGGTGGATCGATGGCTAAATCTAATCGCTTTTTACCAACTATTGCTTGACAATTTTTGATGTAAAAGCAATCGTCAGGCTCGATCCCTGCTTTCATCTGAGAGTTTTTAAAAGTAGTCGAACCCAAAGACTCCCAGGGTAGATCCAATTCTTCCAGCAACACGACGAGTAAATTGCTAATTAAGACTTTCAGCCGTTCGTGTTCTGGTAATGGCATCCGAATCTCTAATTCTCCAGCAGCATAAGCAATCCGTGTAACTCTCTTCTCTCCCAATTCCAACAAAATCTGCTCGAATTCTGCCCAGCTCACATCATGCAGATGAATTCGCTGCCCTGGGCTAATTTTGATGCGGTTGAGGGATATCGAGGCTACCATATCTATGCCGATAATCGCTTTAGCTCAATTATATCGCCTAGACTTCAACATGTTTAGTTATAACTCGATCGAGAAATGGTGGCTGCTAATCTGCATCCGGTAGCGGAGATAAAAGCGATGTGCTGCAAATCTTTGGACTCCAGAATCCAATGTTAATTGTTGGCAATCTTGGGAGCGAGCATAATTTACAAGCCAATTGAATAATTTTGTGCCATAGCCATGCGATCGACTCTCCGATCTACTAACCAGATCGTCAACATAGAGAAATTTGCCCCAAGCTAGCGATTCCGACATTCTAAATCCAGCAACGGTTTGAATGCTGTCATCAACGCGAAGATATATAAGTTGATAATTAAATTGCTGTTGCTGTCGCTGAACTTGCGTAATAAAATCGGCAATTTCTAAATGGGTTCGCAATTCTCTGATTACTGGAAAACACGCAGTAATCTCTTCGATCGATATTGCCAGCGAGATCTTGTCTATCATTGATATATTATGGTTTGATGGTTCGTTCGCGCCCTGAATTTTTATCTGACTGTATCGTCCTCTTCGTCACCCTCTACTAGCGTATGTCGAAACTAACTTGCACTCGAAACAACTGTAATGGCTCGATCGATGATGGTTATTGCGATACCTGTGGGATGGCGGCAATCAAATCGCAATCGGAATTAGACATCGCGCTGGCG
>NZ_JANPGM010000628.1:0-2179 GCF_031423935.1 Chamaesiphon sp. VAR_69_metabat_338 | reverse complement strand
AATTATCAATTATCAATTAATTTAGCGATCGATCCTAGATTCGGTTAATATCCCTCGCTCGATCTGCCAACATTTATCGGCAATTGCCATGAGATCGCCAGCATCGTGAGTCACGACTAATAGCGTCCAATCTTGCTTGAGTTTGGCGAGGAGCTGCACCAACTGCTGACGCATCGACCAGTCTAAGCCCGCTGTCGGCTCGTCTAGCAGCAATAACGGGGGTTGCCGAATAAGTTGGACTGCCAGGGCTAATCGCCGCTGCTGGCCGCCGCTGAGGGCATGAGGCGAGAGCTGTAACGACAGATCTGCCAAGCCGACAGATATCAGTGCTTGTTCGACGCGTTCGGCACCGAGTTCGGGATGCCCTAGCCGTAGCTCCTCTAAGATAGAATTAGTGCAAAAATGCCGTTCGGGAAACTGAAACACCAACCCGCCCAATTGCTGGAGCAATTCTGCATCTAAGCGGCGATCGCGCCAATAGACACCGCCACTAGTAACAGTCGCCAATCCTGATAAAATCTCTAGCAAAGTACTTTTGCCCGAACCGCTCGCCCCAATAATTAGCCCCAATTGTTGGGGTGGTAATTCTAAATTTAAATCCTGAAGGATCGCTCGATCGCTAGCTGGAGGATGATAAGACAAATGTTTGAGTTTGAGCATCAATCTCAGAGTTGGGGATGAGGGGTTGGGAATGAGTCCACGAGTAGCAATTGGCGATCGATCTTCATTATCGATCGCCCGTGTAGCACACAGCTCTCAATCTGGGGATCGCAGTGGAACATCCGATCGTCATTCACGTCCAGACAGTACAGTATATTGCGATCTCCAGGCAATTGGGCAAGGCTCGATCTCCTCCATTCACTACCTCTGCGCCGAGCAATTTTAACACCCCGTTCGCATCCCGTCGTTACTCGCTACTAACTTCATGAAATTCAAGTCGTCCGCACATATTCTACTCGCTCTTGCTACTGGCGCGCTCGTGACTCAATCAGCACTCATAACACCAATGAGCCAGTTTAACCTAGCTATGGCTCCCGCAGTCGCCGTTACTCAGGCAGTCAAGCCCAATAGCAATATGGCATACCCGCCAGGAGGGGTTCAGTCTAAACAGGTTAGCAATGTCGAACGCGCCAAGGAAGCCATGTTTCGGGATGGTGACTATATTAAAGCCAAGCAGTATCTCGATGCCGCCCTCAAAACCGAACCCAACGAGCCGCTAACTTATGCGATGAATACTCTGTATCCCTTTAGCAGTGGAGATTTTGAGAAAGTTAGGGACTACGGCGAGAAAACGACGAAAGCTGCCGAAAAATTGATGAAAACCAACCCGCTGCGGGGGAATTTATACCAGGGTGTCGGCGGGGCGATCTTGGCGGCTTATGAAATGAAAAAAGCCGATGGCGGTGCCTTAGGCGCGCTCAGTAAGCTCCAAAAGGTGTTCGAGTTTATGGATAAAGCCAATAAGATCGATCCCAATAACTCCGAACTCAATCTGATTAAAGGGTATATGGATCTATTATTGGCGGTCAATGTCCCCTTCTCTGATACCAGTCAGGCGATCGATCGACTCAAAAATGCCGACCCGCGCTATCTGGCTTTGCGCGGCATGTACATCGGGTATCGCGATTTGAAACAGTACGATCTGGCGAATAATGCGATCGATGCCGCTCGCAAACTCGCACCGCAAAATCCAGAATTGACCTACTATAAAGCGCAAATTCTCAATATTCGCGGTCGCGAACTCAAAAATGATAATGAATTGCGCGAGTCGATGAAACTATTTGAAGTTGCTTACCAAAAACGCGATCGATTATTACTCTCGACGATCTCCCAAATTCTCTCGGAACACTGTCAAGCCAAGCGAACGCTGGCTAAAGCCGATCACGACGGTTGCTACGGGTTTGAAGCCCAACTCAAACAAGCCAATCCTCAGGTTGTGGTCGGATTGACCAAGATTCCACCGTTGAATTAGGGGATAGGGAATAGGGAATAGGGATAAGAGATGTCACAAGAAGAAATTAGAAACCGCGTTCCTAATCTTCCCTGTACCCTTTCCCCTTATCCCTATCCCCTAATTTAGAGAATAAATATTCCCATCAACCAACAAACAAGTAATGCCTTTCGATCGCAAATGTTGGGTAGTCTTATGAAAAATCCTGCTATCTGGTACCTTAATTAC
>NZ_JANPGM010000627.1:0-4696 GCF_031423935.1 Chamaesiphon sp. VAR_69_metabat_338 | reverse complement strand
TCCAGAACAGACTGCGGTTACACATAACATCCTAAGTACAATTCACAAACAGATCGAAATAGTCGATACACCTGCCGATCGATTTTGTACGGAGATTGTTGCCAACGCCCTCAAGATTGCCAGTACCGGACAACGCGTGCTGATCGTCCAACTCCTTAAAGGCGGAATTCGGCAAGGTCACGATCGAATTATCAATCTCGCGCAAAATCTCGATTGGATTCGCTGTAATTTGATGCGGAATATTTCAACTGCCGATCTTGACGAGTTAGAGTTAAATAGTTTTAACCAGTTATGGAAACACGTTCGCGGCGCAACTCGATCGAGTGAATATTCGTTGGTGATTTTAGACGATTTGAGTCTAGCGATCGAGCTAGGATTAATTAGTGTGGAAGCGGCAACTAATTTTTTGACTAAAATTCCTCAAGATCTCAAAATCGTGCTCACTGGTACCAATCCACATCCCGCAATTTTAGAACTAACGACTTAAGCTAGTTAATTGAATAGAAACCAGAACCCCGGCTTCTTGAAGAAGTCGGGGTTCTTTCTTTGTTTATCTTTATGAAAGATTTATCTGTAGGTTTCGCGTTCGTCAGCTAGAGCGCGACCGCGAGTAGACGACGTGCGCGAGCGATCGACTTTATCTTTGGCTTTGCTAGCACTGCGCTTGAGCGCATCGAGACGGGATTCATAGTGCTTGCGTTTGCTCTTTTTGGGAGTATCGTCAGTTAATGTTTTTAAGGCACTGCCCAGACTCTTATAGGCATTAGGGAGTGTATAGCCAAAGCGAGTTGCTAGGGCGATCGCTTTTTCATCGGCATCGATCGCTTCTTTGAGGTGTCGATCGCTATTGTTGCGTGCATACAAGCGATACCCAGAGACGCCACAGAGTCCTAATGCCAGCACCAATAATAAACCGTCCTGCACCCACAACTCGCCGACAGCACCGCCTAAGCCGATCGCTAGTGCTGCCATTTCCCAGCCGTCGCGGGAGATCGTGTCATTTTGGACGCGGGCGACTTCATGCCAGAACAACAGGTTGCGTTGATCGAGAGCCAACCGTTCCCACTTGACCAAATCGATTTGAATTTCCACCTGATCTTTCCCCAATTCCTCACTGCGAATTAGGGGTGGATTGACTTCGACGGTAGTTTCGACTGTCACCCAGCTTTGGAGTTCGGGCGGAAGTAAACTTTTGAGCCGACGCAGTTCACTCATTTCGGCGCGAGCAGAAGCAGCGGAATAGGATGTCATAGCGATAGTTTGGATCGATCGTATCTTCTATTCTACCCAATCCTCGGTCGAGATTGTCAAATTTTACCAGTTTCCAGATTACGTCCTGATATGACCTCGATCGCAGTGGATATAAATCGGAGATGTCATATTTGATACACGGAACGGCGATGTTCGATCTCAGTGATGTCAAAGATTCCATCTCAGCACATATCCAAATTCGCTCAATTCAGATGAAATATCGTTTTTTAGGCACTTTCTGCGCCCTAGTGACTGTCATCGGGATCGGTGGCACAATCGCCCGTGCTGATGTTAGCATTACAGCACCTGAGGGAGATTCGGCACCAGAAAGCATCGGAACTCCAGTTAAGCGCGCCCCCCAATCGACGATGCCTGCACCTGTGATGACGAAGCTAGAAATAGATACATACAATCTAGTCAACAAGTATCGCCAGACCAAAAATCTGCCCCCATTGACGATGGATCCGGCGATCGTTGCTGAAGCCAAAGCCCACAGCGAACAAATGGCGCGATCGGGTAACATGAGTCACGATGGTTTTAACGATCGAGTCGCTTCGGTTTCTAAGACGATCGTCTATCGGAGTGCGGCAGAAAATGTTGCCTACAATATGGGTTATGGCAAGCCCGAACTAGTAGCGATCCAAGATTGGATCGAAAGTCCTGGACACCAACATAATATGGTCGGCCAGTACGATTTGACGGGCATCGGTGTTACTAGAAATGCTAGGGGTGAATATTATTTCACACAAATTTTTATCCGCAAAGCATTCTATGTCAAGGATGTCGAATAGGAGCGCGTCGATCGTCTAATATATAGATGTTTTCTTCTCCCCAGCCGCTCACTATGGAAGACTTTCAAATTTGCGATCGAGACTTAGATACTGCGCTGACAGAGAAGTATCTTCAGGCAGAATCGATCGCTGTCGATACTGAGACGATGGGATTAAACTATATTCGCGATCGGTTGTGTTTAGTTCAATTATTTTCACCAGGTGCCCTGACGGTCATTCGGATTGCCAAAGGACAAACAGCAGCACCAAATTTACAACAGGTGATGCAATCTACCTCCGTTACTAAGGTTTTTCATTTTGCGAGATTCGATGTGGCTCAATTGCGTCACCGTTTGGGGATCGAAACCCAGCCCATATTTTGCACTAAAATCGCCAGCAAACTGATTCGTACTTACTCATCCCGTCATGGTTTGAAGGAATTGGTTTCCCAGCTCGAAGGCGTAGAACTAGATAAATCCGCTCAATGTTCCGATTGGGGTGATGCCGAACACCTCTCAGACGTACAATTACGCTACGCTGCCAATGATGTCCGGTATCTAATTAGTATGCGTCAGAAATTAATTACGAAGTTGCAGCGCGAAGATCGCTGGGAATTAGCACAAGATTGTTTTAAAGTTTTACCGACGCTAGTTTCGTTAGATATCTTGCAGTATGAGGATATCTTCTCGCATCATTAAAATAGCGAGATCCGACCATCATGTCACCCATTTCCGTGCGCCAAGCTACTTTAGATGATATCTCAATAGTTTCAGAAATATTAGCCGAAGCGGCTGCATGGCTCGATCGGCAAAACATGTCACTATGGCAACCAGAACATATTGCGTTATCGGTTATTCGACAAGAGATCGAACTGGGTTTATTCTATATCGCCTTTTGTGAAGGTGTTGCGGCTGGCGTCGTTCAATTTCAAACCGAAGATTTGGAATTTTGGCCGGATGTTATCCAAGCAGATTCAGCATTTTTACATCGATTAGCCGTGCGGCGCAGCTTTGCTGGTGGCGCGATTTCCACCCAGATCTTTCAGTGGGCGATCGAACATAGTCGAGAATTAGGCAAACACTTCTTACGATTGGATTGTGTGGCCGATCGACCGCGTTTACGATCGATCTATGAGCATTTTGGATTCAAACATCATAGCGATCGCCAAGTTGGGGATTATTTCGTGGCACGATATGAATATGAGATTAGCGATCGACTCGATCGAGATTGCTAAATCTTGTTGCTTAACAACCTATTTTTTCGCGAGCACTCCATTCAAAAAGATATCCGCCAATCCTTCGGCCATTTCCTTCATATCCTGCGGACTAGCACCTGGCTGCGTAATTGTTTCGTGACTGAAGCCAGCCACGACGAACATTCCTAAAAATACCTGAGCGATGACGCGAGGATTCATGCGGCGATAAACACCTCGCTCCATTGCTGTTTGGAAAAATGCTTCGGCAACATCAGTCATTTTCTCGACTACTTCCGACTGAATTCGATCGCGTAAATCTTGATGCAGTTGGACTTCCATAAAACAGACCCGCATCATGTCATAATTATCGCCCAATCGCAGCATCCGTTTGTACATGACATGGGAGATTGCTTCATAGCTAGCCATCTCGCTCAATTCGGTTAATAAATCCGTCAACAATTCGATCCAGCCTTTAGTAGCGACTTCCACCAAAATTGCTTTTTTATTTGTAAAATGCCGAAATAAAGTGCCTTCGGCAATACCCGCTTTTTCAGCTAATTCCTTGGTCGTCGTACCGTCATAGCCATTACGCGCAAATAGCTTTTGAGCTGCTTGGAGAATTTTCTCATGGGTACTTAGCTCTGTCTTTGGTCTGCTATGAAATAACTGCATACATACCCAGCACGATCGAATGCCTACAAATGTGATCCCTACATTATTGTGCTCATAGAATTGGAGATTAGTGCATTGCTTTACAGTTCGTTAGAGATAGTTACCTCCGTTTACGATCTCGATCGACAAATCGCTTTTAACTTTAAGTTTCTTCATGAAGAGCGGGGAGCGGGGAGCGGGGAAAACAAGTTAATAGCCTAAAGCCTAAAGCCTAAAACCTAAGGCACAATTAACACCGGACATGGTGCCAGCGAGATCGTTCGGCTGGCGACGCTTTCGGCGACGTGTTCTAAATCCACCCCGATGCCGCGACTGCCCATGACGATCAGATTGACATTGAGTTCGTCAGCCACATCGCAAATCGTAAATGCGGGTTTACCTTCCCGCTGCATAATGTCAGCGGCGATCCCGCGCTGGGCAAATAGCTCTTGTACCGAATGCAGGAGCCGATCGATCGCTTCTGGCGATTGCATGACCGGATCTTCGAGGACTTCGGCATCTAAATCTGGTGTCTCGACGACCGACAATAAAATCAGCTTGCTTTGATACTTTTGCACCAGATCGATCGCGACCGCAATCGCTTCTTGGGCTTCACGCGATCGATCGAGCGGAAAGAGAATTTTGTTAAACATATACTGAGGCTAAATAATGGTAGCTCTTATCCTCTTGCTACCCTATTTTCGATCCGCAACTCTTACTCGATCGAAATTGGTAACAAATCTACACGGGTTTTCCGGTAGAATTATGGGACGGCAGAGCTAAATGTTTCCTTTAATACAGTACGCATATTCGGTATTACTAAATTTTC
>NZ_JANPGM010000626.1:0-2277 GCF_031423935.1 Chamaesiphon sp. VAR_69_metabat_338 | reverse complement strand
ATCGCAAATATGACCCCCACCCCGCTTCCTACAGATCGAACCTTACGCAGGAGAGTTTGAGAGGCGGCGTCCCGCCTCTCAACGGGGGGTCTGGGGGTCGGCACCCCCAGATCCGGGTTTTGCCATCACAAGAAAAGTTGGCAACTCACAAGTATGGATTGTTTGCCGCTACGCTTACACTATTGACAGAAACCCAACATATGCAAGATCTGTCAGGAATGGCTCGTGCTGATGATAGGATCGATCGCAAGTCCCAAATAAATTACAACATCCCCCGATCGAGATGGAACAGCTTAACAATGCGTTTACCCTCTTTTTGAGTCTACTGGTAGAAGCAATCCCGTTCCTGTTGCTAGGAGTAGTGCTATCGAGCGTCCTGCTGATTTTTATCGACGAACGCTGGTTGATGGCGCGGATGCCCAAACATCCCATCTTGGGTGCATTTGCAGGGAGTTGTATCGGTTTTTTGTTTCCCGTCTGCGAGTGTGGCAATGTCCCCGTGGCACGGCGATTGATTATGCAAGGGGTACCGATTCCAGTGGCGATCGGGTTTTTGATTGCCGCACCGACAGTCAATCCGATCGTAATTTGGTCTACTTGGATTGCGTTTCACGATCGACCGGAGATCGTCGTTTTGCGGGTGCTATTTACACTCCTAATTGCCACAATTATCGGCTGTATTTTTAGCACTCAAACCGATCTCAAACCAATTTTACAACCCGCGATCGCGTTAGGCACGATCCGCAGCGCACCCAAAGTTAGTACTGGTTATAGTCTGCTCGATGGCGGCGATTTTATGCTCGGCGGTGCGGGTGCCGCACCGCTAAAAATGACTCAAGAGTTAATGCAGCCACCTAAAAGATCGCTCCGCGCTAATGTTAATTTAGTCTTGGATAATGTCATTCAAGAACTGCGAGAATTGGGCGGCGTATTGGTACTCGGCAGTGCTGTCGCCGCCGCGATCCAAACCCTAACCCCGCGCGAACTGATTGTCAGTCTGGGACAAGGGCCAATGTTGTCAATCTTGGTGATGATGCTGCTGGCTGGTTCGATCTCGATTTGTTCGACGGTGGATGCTTTTTTCGCGCTCTCGTTTGCCGCGACATTTACCAGCGGTTCGTTACTCGCGTTCCTAGTATTTGGGCCGATGTTCGACCTCAAAAGTATCGGCTTGATGTTATCAATTTTTAAGCCCAAAGCCATCTTTTATTTATTTGCGATCGCGACTCAACTCACATTTTTGCTCACCCTGTTCGTGAATTTCCATGTCAGCTAAACCACCCACCGATCGATCCCATGTGCGTAAGTCCTGGTTAGATATTCTAGCCGTGACTACCTGGGGGATTTTACTGCTCAAATATGCGATCGACGGTACTCTGTACATTTTGATCCATCCCAGCTACTATCTGCTCGTTACCGTTACTGGAATCTGTTTGCTGGCGATCGGTTTATTACAGAGCTGGCGACTGTTTCGCGGTAGAATTGCTACCACCACCGAACAGCACAGCAGCTTGCTGCCGTCCGGTGCCGCCTCGATGCTACTATTGGGTACTGCGATCGCGGGCTTAATTATTACCCCCAAACTCTTTACCAGCAATGCTGCCGTTCAACGCGGCGTCTCTGCCGAAGCTGTCACCGTCACCCGCAGCCAAACCCAATCATTTAAAACCAATATCAAACCAGAATCCCGCACCTTGGTAGATTGGAAACGAACCCTCGCTAATTACCCCGAACCCGACGCCTATCTCGGTCAAACCGCCAACATCAACGGCTTTGTCATTTACCCCAAAGAACTCCCCGCCAACTACCTGCTGCTATCGCGATTTGTGATTACCTGTTGTGCCGCAGATGCTTATCCCATTTCTATTCCTGTCAAATTCACCGGCGATCGTCAAACATATCCCCAAGATAGCTGGCTCCAAGTCAAAGGCAAAGCCAGCGTCGAAACCATCTCCGGCACCCGCCAACTCGTCATCGCCGCCACCGATCTTAAGCCGATTGCTGTGCCGAAGAATCCTTATCAGGAGTAGGCTTTAGGCTTTAGGTTTTGGAACGCAGTTCCAACTCCCAACTCCCCGCTGTCTTGACCCAAACGCACGCTGAGGAAACCGTCTAGCGACACGTCTCGCTTCGCTCGTCTACAGCGCGATTTGGGTCGCTCCCCGCCCCTAACTCCCCGCTCCCCGCTCCCATCGTGACTCCTCAAACCCCCACCCAACCACTCGATCGCATCGCCATTACTGTCATGGCTGTCTTGGCTGTCGCGATCGCGATTTT
>NZ_JANPGM010000625.1:0-10647 GCF_031423935.1 Chamaesiphon sp. VAR_69_metabat_338 | reverse complement strand
TCCAAGTTAAGCGGCTCGCGCTCCGTCTTCTCTTCGAGACGCTACGCGAACGACACGCCTCGCTTCGCTCGTCTACGGCTTTGTCTTGTCGCAATTGTATGGGCGGGACACCCGCCCACATTGCGCCGCTGCCGAGGGTTTAGCGACCCAAATCACGCGGAGGTTCCCTCCGCATGTGTTTGGGTCAAGACAGCGAGACAAGACAGCGCGTCAAGACAAGACAACACACCCTACAATAGTCTGATAAATTAAATAGGATTTAGGATTTCTGGATCTGTCGATCGCGACACAGTTGCACGATCGTAATCTGTTCTCACCGCCTCATGACGAAGATTGTCAAGCAGCCCTATGATGAGGGTGCAATTCACTCTCAGCCTTGTATGACGTCCGATCCAATGAGTGTCCAACGGTGGGTGTTACTAGCGACAATTCTCGGCTCCAGCATGGCCTCGATCGATAGCACGATCGTCAATGTGGCTTTGCCCACGCTGCAAACGGAACTCAGTGCAACGGCTACGGATGTGCAGTGGGTCGTCGAGTCCTACGCCCTGTTTGTTGCGGCCTTAATTCTCGTCGGCGGTGCCTTGGGCGACCTCTTTGGGCGGCGACGCATTTTTACCATCGGCGTGACTTTATTTACCCTGGCATCAGTCTGGTGTGGCTTATCGCCCACTGTCTGGCAACTGATTTGGGCGCGATCGCTCCAAGGTATCGGCGGTGCCTTGCTCATCCCTGGCAGTTTGGCAATTATCGGGGCGACATTCCCTCCAGAGCGACGCGGGAGTGCGATCGGGATTTGGTCGGGCTTTACGGCAATAACCTCCGCGATCGGGCCGGTGTTAGGCGGCTGGATCGTCGAACGGGCCTCTTGGCACTGGCTATTTTTTATCAATGTGCCGTTGGCGGCGATCGTCCTGGGTGCGAGCCTGTGGCAAGTACCCGAAAGCCGCGATCCAGAGGCATCGTCACGATTAGATTGGCTGGGAGCAGTATTGGCGGTAGTCGGTTTGGGTGGGATCGTTTACGGACTAATTGAATCATCCAGTCGGGGCTTTGGGGCTATCCGCGTCTGGAGTGCGCTGGCGATCGGGACGATCTGTGTGGGTCTATTTATCCGCGTCGAATCGCAGCTAGCCGCACCGATGGTACCGCTCAAACTGTTTGCTTCACGTACCTTTAGCGGTACCAATCTGCTCACTTTCTTACTCTATGCCGCGCTGGGAGGTGCCTTATTTTTCCTGCCCTTCAATTTGATTCAAGTGCAGCATTACGCGCCTACCGCAGCGGGTGCCGCCCTAGTCCCGTTTCCGATCTTGATGTTTTTGTTGTCGCGGTGGTCGGGTGGTTTAGTCGATCGGGTTGGTGCGCGCCTGCCGCTAATTATCGGCCCGACGATCGCCGCTTTCGGACTGGGTTTGATGACTGTACCCAGCAGCGGTGGCAGTTATTGGACGACATTTTTCCCCGCCGTCCTCGTGCTGGGACTGGGGATGGCGATGACCGTCGCACCGCTGACGACGACAGTGATGGGGGCGGTACCGATCCGCTATACGGGTGCGGCTTCGGGAATTAATAATGCCGTGGCACGGGTGGCGGGATTGCTGGCGATCGCCGTGTTTGGTATCGTCCTGACTAATGTCTTTAATGCTAGTTTAGACCGCAGCCTCGTCTCCCTCGATTTGCCCCTACCCGCCCGCCAGTTTCTCGATAACCAGCGCATCAATTTGGCAGCAGCCAAACTGCCACCTGGCTTGAGTGACAGCACCAGCACAGCTTTGCGATCGGCGATCGCGTTAGCATTTGTAGCTGGTTTTCGCTGGGTGATGTGGCTGGCAGCGGGATTGGCGATCGCTAGTGCCGCGATCTCGGCTCTGTTTCTAGACGATCGATCGCAGCGGCATTAGTTATGATGTTACGGCTAGCGCATCACTCCTAACTCTCTATGTATCGCGAACAGTTATTATTTGTTTGTAGTCGCAATCAATGGCGCAGTCCGACTGCTGCCGCTTTGTTTGCCGATCGCGATCGATACGTAGCCAAATCCGCTGGGACATCAGACAGCGCGCGGATTAAAATTACCCCTGGGCTAATTAATTGGGCCGATCGCATTTTTGTGATGGAAAAACGTCACGCGGCGATCCTTAAACGCAATTATCCTGACTTAATTACGGATAAATCGATCGTGGTTTTACATATTAGCGATGACTATCAATACATGGATCCCGAATTAATCGAAATTTTGGAATCCCGTCTTGCGGAGTATTTAGGCTGAGTAACTTGTGGTTGTGTCAATGGGGAATCGAGGACTCCTAGCTTCGTTCCAGCACCGCCCTCAAATGAATTTGGGGCTAATAGCGAAAGTTCTCTGAAGAGAACTACTAAATTAATTAGTTCGTTGAAACGAACTTCTGCTATTAGCCCGTTGGCGTAGCCTCTCGGAACGAGACACTTCTAGTTCAGGGCGGTGCTCGATCGGAGCAAATCAATTTTACTTAACCCGAACTCACATTATTGAAATTGAGCATCAATCCGAAGTTATCGCTTCGGATAAGATTGTCCGTGGGCATTTGCCCACCCTACGACTTAGAATTGACGATAATCGATCGCGGCTCGTAATGATGTTTGATTTAGTTAGTCCGAGTGACTGGTACTCTCGATCGCATCCTTAAGCGCGTAAACTACGCGTTGCTGTTCCTCAAAAGTGATTTCGGGGAACATCGGCAACGATAAGACCTCATGACTGACGCGTTCGGTGTGGGGGAAGCTGCCAGCGGGATAACCGAGATCCTGATAGACGGCTTGTAAATGTAGGGGGAGGGGATAGTAGATCATCGAGATTACGCCTGCGGATTGGAGGCTGGCGCGGACTTTATCGCGACGAGCGGCAGGATCTGCTCCGGGCTGTGCGATGACTCGGATCGTGTACTGATTCCAGGCGGATTCACCACCGGGCGTGGCTTGTGGCGTAATAATATCGGGAATATTGGCGAGTAATTCGTGGTAGCGAGTGGCAACGGCGGCGCGGTGCTGGTTCCAACTATCGAGATGCTGGAGTTTGACTTGCAATACTGCCGCTTGAATGGCATCGAGCCGACTATTGACGCCGATCGCTTCGTGATAATATCGCTGACGGCTGCCATGCTCGCGGTACATCCGCAGATCGTCAGCGAGTGCGGGATCGTTGAGGGTAATTGCGCCGCCATCGCCACAAGCACCGAGATTTTTGGTGGGGAAGAAACTAAAACAGCCGAAGTGGCCGATACTGCCGACAAGCTTACCGTTCCATGTGGCACCTGTGGCTTGGGCGCAGTCTTCGATGACGATTAAGTTATGCTGCTTGGCGATCGCCATCAGCTTGCTCATATCGATCGGATTGCCAAATAAATGTACGGGCATAATTGCCTTAGTACGCGGTGTAATGGCTGCTGCCAAGAGATCGAGATCGAGATTGAAAGTCGCCAGATCGATATCGACAAAGACGGGTTTGGCACCCACGGCACTAATCGTTTCTGCTGTGGCGATAAAAGTAAAGGGCGTGGTGATTACTTCATCCCCTGGGCCGATTTTCATCGCTCTGAGTGCTAGGTACAGCGCATCTGTCCCAGAGTTGCAACCGACACATGCTTGCGTGCCGACATAGGTGGCAAATTGCTGCTCGAAGTTTTGGACGGTCGCGCCGCCAATATAAGCACCTGAGGCTAAAACTTCCAATACCGCTGCACTGACATCGGCACCGATCGCTTGATACTGCCGTTTGAGGTCCAGAGGGGGGATGTTACTCACAACGTTAATCACCGTGAATTTTCAATTAATTTGGCTCGGAATAGTCCACCGCTTTCGATCGCGATCGACTCAATCGACCCAATTTACCACTAACTGGCGATCGAAGTATAATTTCGCCTGCCAGTTAAGCTCATTGAGTGCGATCTTCTTTGTGGAGACGCCAATCGATCGGTTGACGTTCCATCGAGTGAGGAATTTTTAGCGCGAGCAGTCAGATCTAATTTAGCGATGCTAGGTGTTTGCGAGCGATACAGGCGATCGATTGGGGCGGGGGCGGGGCATTTTCCCTAGCGAGTAGTTGGATCGATCGATCTTTGAAACCCAATCTACCAGGGTCGCCACAAAATAACTCAGCCCCAACATTATGATGGTGCGGATACAGTTCGACCGAAAAACCTAACGGTTCTAAAGTATCGAGATACAGTGCTGGTGTCACCCCATCGCCCGGTTTGGAATTGTGAATTTCGGTAGCCTGTCGCCAAGCTTGTTCGTAGGGAGTTTTGTAAACTGCGGCTCGCCCAGGCAACCAATACAGCGGAAATCGCTCTCTAGCCTTGGTGACTAACCATGCTAGCCCGCGATACGAGACGGTATTGACCAATGGATCTTCATCGGTAATTAACAAGCCGCCAGGACGCACTAGCCGAGCGGCTTCTGCTAGTACCCTCGCCATATCATCGCAATGATGTAAGACGGCATTGAGCGTGACGATATCCGCACACCCATCGCGCAGCGGTAGATCGTGCGCATCGGCGAGTAACGGCGTATAACCGAGCTGCTGCGCGTGTACTAATGCTCCATGACTGATATCGATCCCCAAGAGCGATCGGGGCGTACCACCGACTGCGGCATAGAGATTCCCAGGGCCGCAACCGACATCGATAACAATTTTGCCATCCCAATTACCGTTCGCGCAGCGTCGGCCCTGCCGAATCGCGGCTTGCCACCGTCGCCCGAATGCCGCACTACTATTTTCTAGCTGGAAATATTTCAACCCAAATTCGGGATCGCCGAAGAAGCTGGCATTTGCTAGCATCCCGGGACTCCAACCCGCGATCGGACTGGCGGGAATAGCTGGCAATGGGCAGTTCCCCATTGTTGCCTGTAGTTCGGGCGGCAATACTCGATCGGCAGTATCGATGCGCGCATCAGGTGCCAGATATTCAGAGAGCATCGAGCGGGGTGCAGTGGTTGATTCGAGCATATTCCGACTCAATTGGATCTGCTTTCGATCGCAGTCTTTAGTAAAATTTACAGAACTTGGTAGCTACTTAGATTTAAGTGACTGATGCTCGAACATAACCTCTGAAAAACGATCCTGAAAACTGAAAGGAAGATGCGGTATTGGGGGTTTTGAGGAGCGATCGAGTATCGTATCTTTGTATTTAATCATACTCTAAAAAAATAATGTTATCTTGTCACTGCTCGATCGAGACTGAAAATCCGATTGTCCACCGAGCAAGTTTTCAGCTAATTAGCTGAATCCGCTTGACAATCGAATCTACCATTGCCCCACCAGTCACTAATCCAAGGCCAGCAGGATGCGCTCTAAAACCGGTCTGTAGATTCTTTCTTTACCAGGATCTCTCGTCACTAAGCAATTTGGCATGTTAGTTAACATACCAGTAGATCTAGACCGCAGCGATCTTGTAAAATCGCTCTGCGCTACCGACTAAATCGATCGATAAAATTGCCTGCGAGTGCGCGATATTGCGTGCGGTTTTGGCGATCTTTGCCGTTCCCTGAAAGATCGAGTAATGGAAATATCAAACTCGGCCACCATGATGAGTGGATGGATCGCCACAAATATCATCTGGCGAACATTAATAAATTGAGATAAATTACCGATTCTATCCAAACATTTGAGCTACTGTTACCCATGTCTAGATAGATTTGATACAGGTTTAAGAGCCGACCGCCCAATTTGCCCCGTGCAGATGTCCCATAAATCTGAGCTATTATTGAGCGAAGTAGATCTAGATGTAGAGAAAAAGCGGTGCTGGACATTAGACAGATTCGAGAACAGCCAGAATTAGTCCAAACAAAACTCGATCTCCGAGCGGGTACTTACGATCTCCAACCAATTCTCGCGCTCGATCGCCAACAGCGCGAACTCGAACTGAATCGCAGTCAATTGCAAGCGCGCAGTAATGAAATTGGTAAACTCGTCGGCGAGAAAATGCGCGCGGGCAATCCCGATGCTGCCGAAATTCAAACCCTTAAAGACGAAGGCAATACTGTCAAAGCCCAGCTCGCCGAACTCGAACCCGCCGAACGCGAACTCAAAGCCCAGATTCAGACGTTAATTCTACAACTACCCAACCTCCCCAGCGACACTACTCCGATCGGTCGAACCGAGGCTGAAAATGTCGAGCTGCGGAAGTGGGGCGATGAATATATCCCCACTAATCCCCAAATTTTGCCCCACTGGGAAATTGGCGAAAAGTTAGGGATCTTAAATTTTGAGAGTAGTGCCAAACTCGCCCAGAGCCGCTTTGTCACGCTGATTGGTGCGGGTGCGGCTCTCGAACGTGCCTTGATCAGCTTCATGCTCGATCGTCAGATTGCGGCTGGCTATACGGAAGTCAGTCCGCCGCTGCTCGTCAATAGTGCCTCGATGACGGCTACCGGACAACTGCCCAAATTTGCCGAAGATGGCTTCAAATGTGCCGATGACGATCTGTGGTTGATTCCCACCGCCGAAGTCCCCGTTACCAATCTCTATCGCGAACAGATCCTCACTAGCGATCGACTCCCAATTTACCACTGTGCCTATACTCCTTGCTTTCGCCGCGAAGCAGGCAGCGCGGGACGCGATACGCGCGGCTTGATCCGACTCCACCAGTTCAACAAAGTCGAGCTAGTCAAATTCGTCCATCCCGACACCTCCGCACAGGAGCACGAAGCTCTCGTGCGCGATGTTGAAGCCATCCTCCAAGCCCTCAAACTCCCCTATCGAGTTTTGGCACTGTGTACTGGCGATATCGGCTTTAGCGCGGCTAAATGCTATGACTTAGAAGTCTGGCTGCCTTCGGCTGGTAAATATCGGGAAATCTCTAGTTGTTCCAACTTCCTCGATTTCCAATCGCGACGTGGCGATCTTCGGTTCAAAGAAACTGGCAAAAAAGGCACGCAATTCGTCCATACTCTCAATGGTTCGGGACTAGCGATCGGGAGAACGATGGCGGCTATTCTAGAAAATTATCAGCAACCCGACGGCTCGATCGCGATTCCAGAAGTATTGCAAGCTTATCTCGGTCGAGCGGTATTGTAAAAAGATCGCGCCGATCGCGATTGGTGAATTGGCAAAATGGGCATACTAATCTCAATGCCCATCAGTCGCTATATTCGCCCGATCGTGATGAATTTAGAATACTATCAAATGTTAAACGTCGAGCCTGGAGTTTCGATCGAGGAAATCGATGCGGCTTTTGGCAAGCAGCGGATGGCACTAGTTAAAGAGGGGAGAAAAAGCGAAATCGCCCTCCTGACTGCCGCTTATCACCAGTGCCGAGATGAGACATTAGAACGCGATGCGGCGGTTATTACTGCGACAGAAATCGATCTACCTAGCCAGCAAATTAGCGAAACGCTCGATCGATTATTACGATCGCACCAAATCGCAGCAACAACCAAAATCGTCGATCGAGAGCTACAAGTCAAATTAAAAAGTCGATCTGGTGCTATTAAACCACAGATTGCCAAGCAAATTATCCAATGTTTGCAAGTTTTAGATCCGGTTGGAATTAAAACCGTTGTCATCTATGAACTGCGTGGTAAAAGCATCGGCTGGAAACAAAAATTTCAGCTCGATGAAAAGATTAAAGATGCCGATACCGATCCCTATTCATTCGATAATCGCTACATCAATCGCGCTGCCTTGCCGATCGCCTTTGCGATCGCCATTTTGGCACAAATATTAGTTTTCCCCAGATTCTTGCTCATCGGCATCCAGATTTGGATTCATGAATTCGGACATGCAACCGTCGCTTGGCTAGCCGGACATGCGGCGACACCGTTACCTTTTGGCTGGACGAATATTAGCGAAGATCGATCGCCGATCGTCTATATTTGCGTCTTGTTATTAATGTTAATCTTATTCCGATCGGGCTGGCGCGAGCAAAAAAAATCGGCGATGGTAATGGCTGTAGTTATCGCGATCGTTCAGTTTTATATGACTTGGCTGATGCCAGAGCACACTTACGATACATTAATTTCCTTTGGTGGCGTAGGTGGCGAATTTTATCTGAGTACTTTACTCATAGTGTGCTTTTATTTCCCTTTGCCCGACAAATTCCGCTGGGATTTTTGGCGATATCTGTTCTTATTATTTGCAACATATACCTTCACTGCGAGTTTTAGCATGTGGCACAATATTAAAACTGGAGCCGCCGAAATTCCGTGGGGGACAATGTTAGGCGGACAAGGCGATGCTGGTGGCGATATGAATAATCTTAGTTCGATGGGGTGGAGCGATGCCCAGATCGTCAATACTTATAGTCAATTAGGGAATGTCTGCTTGTTTGTATCGATCGGGTTTTATATATTTTTCTTGCTCAAGTCACTCCCAAATCGCAGTTGGCGACAACTGAGTAAGTGATTCAGCCGCACCATTATTTTATCTATCAAATACTAAATCGGCTCAGTTTGTTCGAGTATTTTAATGAATTCACCTGTTGCATGGTGTTCTTTTTGATTTTCCACATAAGCGATCGCCCAGGCTAATCTTTGTTCGCCCAAGGAAAACACGGCATATTCATGTTGCCAAGCAAATTTGTAATTATCATTTGCCAACTCTTGATTTAAATAACGTGCGCTGCTACCTTTGATTTGTTTAGCAAAATTAGATATCGATAATTTGGGCGGAATGGAAACAATTAGATGGATATGGTCTTCAATTCCCCCGATTGCATGTAATTGGCATTCTAGAAAATCTACTTTTCCTTTGATATGTGGATACAATATTTGTTCGTGGGCTGGACTGATTAACGGTTGTCGATCGTGTGTTGCCCAAACTAGATGATAAAATAGTCTCCAAAGTGGCATAATATTGGCGTTTTTTGTTAATATGCCCTGGATTGGATGGGCTGTTAACACATGCGATCGAATTTGCGATTCTAGCGTAGGTAATCTTCCTTGTAGCTCTTAGAATTTAGTCATCGGTTGAAGCCCTCAAATGAATTTGGGGCTAAGAGCGTAAGTTCGTTGGCACGAACTAAAGATCTCTCCGGCAGTTATCTTCAGATAACTTTGGCTATGAGCGCGAAATTCCATTTCAGCGCGGATGTGGATCGCACCAATGATCTAAATTCGATCGAATCTAAATCGATTGCCATTCTCTAAACCTGGAATTTAGTCCTCATTGGAAGCCCTCAAATGAATTTGGGGCTAAGAGCATAAGTTCGTTGGCACGAACGAAAGATCTCTCCGGCAGTTATCTTCAGATAACTTTGGCTATGAGCGCGAAATTCCATTTCAGCGCGGATGTGGATCGCACCAATCACCCACACCCGATCGGATCTAAGTCGATCGACAAAACCAAAACAAATTATCATTATCCAAATTGAATTTAAATCGATAAAAATCATCCAAGATCTGTAGGGGCGGGTTTATGCTATCCATATCGATCGTACTAAATATTCCATTCAAACCCGCCCTCCCCGACAAATAACGAATTGCATGTTATCACCCATGCATCCCGATGAACAATCTGTGAATGCTAGTGGGGATGGGCGGGTTTGTTTGAGATTTCTAGAATCGATCGATGGTTATTTGCATAAACCCGCCCCTACAGATCCATAACGGTATTTAAATATCAATAGTTCTGGATTTCATGGAAATAAAAGAATTATAAATGCAGCAATTAGCTTGATTATAGAGATAAAAGCAAAAGCTGTTTTAGACATGTCAAGTTTGTCTTGGTATTACTTCGCATCCATCCAATTTGCCCCACTGCCAATCTCCGCCACCATCGGCACACTCAGATCGATCGCCCCCTCCATCGTCGCCTTAATCTTCGGCTGCAACTCCGCCCACTCATCCTGGGGAATTTCTAACACCAATTCATCATGAACTTGCAACAACATCTTCGCTTGATATTGCGCCAATAACTTATCGATGTGGATCATCGCTAACTTAATAATATCTGCACTCGAACCCTGAATCGGTGCATTCGCCGCAGCGCGTAAATGTCCCGCATCTACTTGTCCGAGATTACCGATATTATCCAGATCGATCGAGTTAGAATCGCTACCTTTTAAGCCGCGCAATTTACCACTTTCAAATCGGAAATACCGCCGCCGTCCGCAAACAGTTTCCACATATCCGAGGGCGATCGCTTCCCGTTTTACCCGCTCTAAGTAGTCAAAAATGCCTGGATAGCGATCGTAAAACTTATCGATGAAGATTTTGGCTTCGCTGGCTTTGATGCCCGTTTCTCGCCCAAATCTTGCCGCACCCATGCCATAAACTACGCCGAAGTTGATGATCTTACCCATGCGGCGTTGTTCGCTGGTGACGGTATCGCTTTCAAACAATAGTTTGGCGGTGACGGTATGAATGTCTTCGTTTTGGTTGTAAGCAGTTATTAAAACGGGTTCTTGACTAAGGTGGGCAAGAATGCGGAGTTCGATTTGGGAGTAATCAACTGCGGCGAGTATCCAACCTGGAGCGGGAATAAATGCGCGTCGAATTTGGCGACTAAATTCAGTACGAATGGGGATATTTTGGAGGTTGGGATTGGATGATGATAGTCGCCCCGTGACGGTAACGGCTTGATTGAAATCGGTGTGAACTCTGCCTGTTTTGGGGTGTATTAGAGCGGGTAGCGCATCGACGTAGGTAGATTTAAGTTTGGAGAAAGTG
>NZ_JANPGM010000624.1:0-26084 GCF_031423935.1 Chamaesiphon sp. VAR_69_metabat_338 | reverse complement strand
TTTTGTAAAAATCAAAATAAACGACAAAACAACCTTTACTTTCTAAATGCTGTTTCAGTCGCAATAATTCGGTAGATTTACCATTGCCGCGATGTCCAGCGTAGAGATGACATTTATTATTGCTCGATCTCAGAATGCTATTGCCCAGACTGCGAATAATATCGGCATCACCTCGCACACTTTTACAGTCTACATAGAGAGGATCGCCTGCGAGTAAAGGTCGCCACGGATCGAAGGTATCATTAATCGCTGTCAGTAGTTGTTCGCTCATCTTGATTCATTCAACCTTGCTCTAATCCCATTTTAACCCGATCTGCTTCTCTTCCCGATCGGCCACGATCGCGATCGAGTAGTTCTTAAACTTGGAGGCGAAAAACTCTCTGACTAGAATGCCTGTCTCAATCGATGCCCGTCGCGACTGATGTACTTTAAGTGCAATGTACGTCACCGTTGACGGATATTTTTTGGCATCGAGTGGGATTGCTGAAAGGCTCTCAGTGTCAGCTCTGTTTGAGGTTAGGTTAAGCTCCGTCCCCACCTCCACCGATCTCCTGCTATAGCGATCTACCGATAGGTATAATGGTTATAAATTTTAGATCTTAAATTTCAATGGACTTAGTAGATGATAAGGCCGTAGTTAAGGAATATTTTAACAATACGGGATTTGAGCGGTGGCAGCGGATTTATGGCGATGGCGAGGTTAATAAGGTACAGCTCGACATCCGTACGGGGCATCAGCAGACTGTAGACACGCTGCTGGAGTGGTTGGATGCCGATAATAACCTAGAGGGCTTATCCATCTGCGATGCGGGCTGTGGTACTGGCGTGTTGAGCATTCCCTTGGCGGAGCGCAAAGCGATCGTCAGTGCGAGCGATATTTCTGAGAAGATGGTCGGGGAAGGCAAAGAAATTGCGGCTAAACTCTTTGGGAATAACAATAATCCCAGCTTCAGTGTCAGCGATCTCGAAAGCCTCACTGGTAGCTACCATACAGTGATTTGTTTGGATGTGTTAATTCACTATCCCCAAGCAAAAGCTGGCGAAATGATTTCGCATCTCGCATCGATGGCACAGTCGCGATTGATTATCAGTTTTGCACCTAAAACTCCTTGTTTTAGTGTACTCAAAAAGATTGGTAGCTTTTTTCCTGGTGCGAGTAAGGCAACCCGTTCTTATCTCCACAAGGAAACAGACATCGTCAAAATTTTGGAAGCCCAAGGTTTCACCATCAACCGAAAAGCAACTACAAAGACTCGGTTCTATTTTTCGTGGATGTTAGAGGCGGTGAAGGGAGTTGAAAGTTGATAATTGATAATTGATAGGGTTATCTTGCCTTACTCTTGTGTACATCTCCAGATTTTTAGAAACTATACTTAGCTAATTTATATGTCCCAAATATTACTCGATCGATCTACGGTATCGATCTGGCTGCGATTGTTGCAGAGATTGGCTAGTAGCTGGTTGAAATCGGTGACGATCGCTACTACAATCTTGGCTTTTACTTGTCTATTAGCCAATCCAGCTTTGGCAGGAATTGAAGATGACAAGTATGACGGTAATGTGTTCGTGCTTTATGCGGGTAACGGGTCTTTAGTACCGGCAAAAATTTCATTGGTAGATTCTCTCAAAGCTAAAAAACCAGCTTTGATTGTATTCTATATCGATGATAGTACCGACTGTAAAAAATATTCGACGACAATTTCCCAGTTGCAAGGCTATTATGGCAAAGCTGCTAGCTTTATTCCGGTAACTGTCGATAGTTTAGCCCTAAATAAAAAGTATCCACAGACCGAAGCTGGCTATTATTATGGCGGTACAGTTCCGCAAACTGTAGTCATCGATAAAGATGGCCAAGTTCGGCTCAATGAAGCGGGAGTTATCTCATTTGAAAAGGTAGATGATGCAATGCGGAATGTCTTCGATCTATTGCCACGCAAAGACTCGATCGAACTCAAGCGACGGAGCTTTAATGAGTTCAACAGCGAATTAGCTAAGTAAAACTTCTTTAAGTTATTTAACTAAGTTCGTTGAGAGATTTCACGCCGAGCTGCCACCAGTTTGATTTCAGATTGTAACAACCGATCGACTAGTATAAAGCTTTGTAAAATGTAGGTATTTTGTGCTGTAAGATACAGTGACGCTGAGATATTAAGACTATTATCTCAGCCAGCAAATATTGTATCTAAGGGCAAAAATATATATTCATGGCAAATCAATTCGGGCGACGCAGATTTATTATTTTAGGTGGTGCTGGGTTAGCAGGGACGATGATTCTCAATGCTTGTACCAAGCCAGGTGCGAGTCCCACCGCTAGTCCGAGTGCGTCTCCTGAGGCAGGATCCAGTCCGAGTGCGGCACCTGTAGCAGCTAGCGGTGACACGATTAAAGTGGGGATTCTGCACTCTCTTAGTGGCACGATGTCGATCAGTGAAAAAAGTGTAGTCGATGCCGAACAACTAGCGATCGCGGAAATCAATGCCAAAGGTGGCGTGTTAGGCAAACAAATCGAAGCAATTGTCGAAGATGGTGCTTCCAACTGGGATAGATTTGCCGAAAAAGCCAAAAAATTGATCGATCAAGATAAAGTCGCTACTGTCTTTGGTTGCTGGACTTCGGCTAGTAGGAAAGCCGTCTTACCTGTATTTGAAGGGAAAAAACATATGTTGTGGTATCCCGTTCAATATGAAGGACAAGAATGTTCGCAAGATATCTTTTACACTGGTGCGGCACCCAACCAACAAATCGAACCAGCCGTCGATTGGTTACTAGCTAATAAAGGCAAAGAATTTTTCCTCGTCGGTTCTGACTATGTCTTCCCCCGCACGGCGAATAATATCATTAAGGCGCAATTACAAGCGAAGGGTGGTAAAACAGTTGGTGAAGATTATCTACCATTAGGTAATAACGAAGTTACACCAATTATTGCCAAAATTAAACAGGCTCTGCCCAAAGGTGGAGTTATTTTTAATACACTTAATGGTGATAGTAATGTGGCATTCTTCAAACAGATGCAAAGTGCCGGTTTAAAACCGGATAAGTATCCAGTTATGTCCGTGAGTGTCGCCGAAGAAGAAGTCAAAGCGATCGGGGTTGAATATCTCAAAGGGCACTATGCTTCGTGGAACTATTTCCAAACTGTAAATACGCCAGCGAATAAAACTTTTGTTGACAACTTCAAGAAGAAATACGGTGCCGATCGGGTAGTGAACGATCCGATGGAAGCGGCTTATATCATGGTTTACATGTGGAAAATGGCTGTCGAAAAAGCCAAGACTATCGAACTCGAAGCTGTCCGCAAAGCGGCACTGGGTTTAACTTTTGATGCGCCAGAAGGTAAAGTCACGCTTGAAAATAACCATCACCTTTCCAAATATGTCCGCATCGGTGAAATCGGTGCAGATGGGATGTTTAAGATTGTTTCGGAATCAAAAGAAGCTGTTAAGCCAATTCCTTGGAACCAATATGTCGCGGAAACTAAAGGCTATGCTTGCGATTGGTCGGATCCAGCCAAAGGTGGTAAATACAAAGTCAAAGCCTAATCGATCGCGATTAGTTTAAGTTGTAGATTGGTGGGCAGTACCCACCATTTAGTTTTGGTTTTTCACCAAAACTAATTTTTTATTTTTGCGCTCTATTCTCTATCCCCTAATTCCGTGTTATCAGGATTTTTAGAAGCAATTTTTAATGGTATTAGTATTGGCTCGGTATTGCTGATTTCCGCGCTAGGACTAGCTATTGTCTTTGGTCTGATGGGAGTCATCAATCTCGCCCATGGCGAACTAATGATGTTGGGTGCATATACGACATTCGTCGTCCAGAACATCTTTAAATTGCTGCCAGCACCCCTGTTTGAGTTCTATATCTTCTTTGCGCTCATCGCAGCATTTATCGTCGCTGCCGCTGCTGGATTGGTCTTAGAGCGCGGCGTAATTCGGTTTTTATATGGCAGACCCCTAGAAACATTATTGGCAACTTGGGGCGTTAGCTTGATTTTGCAGCAGTTCGTGCGGAGTATCAGTTGGTCATTGGCGATCGCGATCGCGATCTTTTGTCTGCTATTCTTTGGCGGGATGTCATTACTCAAACGCCGCCCCAATTTCGTTGGCGGAGCCTCTTGGTACGAGAATCGAATACGGACGATCTCGATCGCGATTCTATTACCACTCGCGATCGCAATTAGCACCATCGCCAGTATCTTCCTCGGTCAAACATTTAAACTCGCAGTCACTCAACCTTGGTTTGGTGCTCAGAATGTCGATGTCACAGCACCGGCTTGGTTGCGCGGTGGCTTGCCGATTGGGGACTTTCAATTGCCCTACAGTCGGCTATTTATTATGGTCATCACCATCCTCTGTTTGGTGGGCATTTATCTATTTCTCCAAAAGACTAATTGGGGCTTAAGAATTCGGGCTGTCACCCAAAATCGCGAGATGAGTGCCTGTTTGGGGATTCCGACTGCCCAAGTAGATGCTTTCACTTTTGCCCTCGGTTCGGGGTTGGCCGGCGTGGCTGGTTGTGCGATTAGTCTCCTCGGTTCTGTCGGCCCCAATACCGGTCAAAACTACGTCGTCGATACGTTTATGGTGGTGGTAGTTGGTGGCGTAGGTAAATTAGCTGGCACGATTATTGCCGCACTGAGTATCGGTACCGCCAGCTACTTAATCGGTTCTGGTAATATGGCATCATTATTTACCTCGATTCAGCCAGTGGCTGACTTCTTTACCTTTTTTGCCACTACTAGCATGGCAAAGGTGATGGTATTTGCGCTGATTATGACCTTTTTGCAAGTTCGTCCGGGTGGGATCTTTCCTCAAAAGGGTCGGAATGTCGAGCTGTAGAAGGTAAGAGGGTGTCTGAAAAGCGTAGACTCAATCCCCCCCCACCCCCTTAAAAAGCGGATGGAATCGCGCTGAGGTTTCCTCAGCGTGCGTTCCACCAAGCAGGGGGAGTAAGAATCAAAGTCCCCCTTTTTAAGGGGGATTTAGGGGGATTTACAACCTAAGATCGGAGCCAATAAGACTTTTCAGACACCCTCTAAGACAGATTTTTTAATTAATTAGGCTATTGTTACAGATAAATTTAGATCGAGATTATGAATGATGAACTGGCGATCGATCGGAGAGATAAATTATGAAAACCACCGTACCCAAGCAATTCAATCGCAAATCCTTAGTCTTAGAAGCCGGAATTGCCGTGGCGATCGCATTGGTCTTAATCTTAATTTTACCGTGGATCTTAACTGATTTTCGGCTGAGTTTATTAGGTCGATTCTTGGCTCTGTCGATCGCGGCTTTGGGCATCGATCTGATTTGGGGTTATACGGGATTACTGAGTTTAGGACATGGGGTCTTTTTTGCATTGGGTGGTTATCTACTGGCCATGTATCTGAAGTTGCAGATCCCCGCCGATGCGAGTAGTCAACTGCCAGAGTTTATGAATCTCTATGGTGTGACTGAATTACCAGGATTTTGGCAACCATTTCACAGCTTTGAATTTACGATCCTGGCGATCGTCTTAATTCCCACAATTATTGGTGGATTGCTAGGCTATTTAGTATTTCGGAATCGAATTCGGGGCGTGTATTTCTCGATTATGACGCAAGCCGCCACCGTCGTCTTTTTTAACTTTTTCAACGGTCAACAAAAGTTATTTAATGGCACTAATGGCTTGACCGATTTTAAAACGATTTTGGGTGCGGATGTCGGCACATATCAATACACCTTTTATATCCTGACAATTATCGCGCTGATGCTGGCTTATGCTCTCTGTCGCTGGTTGACAAGCGGTAGCTTTGGCAATCTCTTGATCGCGATTCGCGATGATGAAAATCGGTTGCGCTTTTCTGGCTACAATCCGACTGGATTTAAAGTAGTCGTGTTTGCGATTTCGGCGGCACTGGCAGCGATTGGCGGGGCATTGTATACCATTCAAACCGGACGTGTTTCGCCCCAATTAATGGATATCGGCTTCTCGATCGAAATGGTGATCTGGGTAGCCGCTGGTGGTCGTGCAACGCTGATTGGGGCGATTTTGGGGACTTTGCTCGTGAACTTTGCTAAGAGCCTGTTGAGCGAGCAATTTCCCGATATCTGGCTATTTTTTCAAGGTGCATTATTTTTACTCGTCGTGACTGTCTTACCCGATGGCGTCATCGGCTTGAAAAAAATCTGGCGATCGCGTCCGCAACAACTCAAAACTTATCCAGAGCTAGAAGAGGTACAAGGTGACTGATAGTATCTTAATTACTGAAAATTTAACTAAAGAGTTTGATGGTTTTAAAGCGATTAATAATCTTAACTTCAGCATGGAGCCAGGAGAATTGCGGGTAGTCATCGGCCCCAATGGTGCTGGTAAAACGACATTTTTAGATTTAATTACTGGTAAAACTAAACCGACCACCGGACAGGTCTTATATAAAGGTAAAAAAGTCCGTCGCTACTCCGAAGAAAAAATTTCGCGACTGGGGATCGGTCGAAAGTTTCAAACACCGCGAGTATATCTCAATCTCACAGCCAGAGAAAATCTCGAATTAGCTGCCAGCAAACATAAAAATGTTTTAGGTACATTGTTCAAGCAAAGAACCAAAGATGAACGCGATCGAGTTGGCATTTTATTAGAAACAATCGGTTTAGCCGTCAAAGCCGATCGACCTGCCGATCTCCTCTCCCACGGCGAAAAGCAGCGATTGGAAATCGGCATGTTAGTGGCGCAATCACCCGATCTATTGCTAGTTGACGAACCCGTAGCTGGTCTGACAGATGAAGAAACAGAAAATGTCGGTAACTTATTAGTAACGCTAGCCGAAAGCCATGCAATTTTGGTAATCGAACACGACATGGAATTCGTCCGGCAAATTGCCAGAAAAGTCACTGTTCTACATCAAGGCTCGGTATTATGCGAAGGCACGATCGATGAAGTCCAAAACGATCCGAAAGTAATTGAAGTCTATCTCGGTCAACCAAGGTCAGTTGATAGTTGATAGTTGATAGTTGAACGCAGTTCAACTTTAGAGGCTGTTTGAAAAGTTATTGTTGACGCCCGTAGTTGGCATGAATCCCCCTAAATCCCCCTTAAAAAGGGGGGACTAAGAATCCGGTTCCCCCTTTTTAAGGGGGCTAGGGGGATTTTCTAGGGTTTAGGCGTAACAAATTTGACTTTTCAAACACCCTCTTAGATAGTTCGCTCCCCGCTCCCCGCACAATAGTAACCCCAAAGCCACATGTTAGAAATCTCCGATTTAAACGTCTACTACGGCGAAAGTCATATCTTGCGCAACGTCGATCTACATGTCCCCGCAGGTAAAATGGTCTGTCTGATCGGTCGTAATGGTGTGGGAAAAACGACCTTGATGAAAAGTGTCATCGGTTTGCTGAAGCCCCGGACGGGCTACATCGCCCTCGACGGTGAAATCATCGATCGCAAGTCGCCGGATTTACGCGCTCGGATGGGCATCGGTTATGTGCCTCAGGGACGGGAAATCATTCCCAGATTGACTGTAGAAGAAAACTTATTAATCGGTTTAGAAGCCAGAGGTAACAGCCGCCAGTCTGCCAAAATTCCCTCAGAGATCTTCGAGCTATTTCCAGTCCTCAAAACGATGTTGACGCGGATGGGTGGGGACTTGAGCGGCGGGCAACAGCAGCAATTGGCGATCGCGCGTGCCTTGATGGGAAATCCCCGTTTGCTGGTACTAGACGAACCGACAGAGGGAATTCAGCCCTCGATTATTTTAGATATCGAAGCCGCGATTCGGCAAGTGGTCGCGACGATGGGCGTCTCAGTATTGCTGGTCGAACAACACTTACATTTTGTCCGCCAAGCCGATATTTATTATGCGATGCAGAAAGGTGGAATTGTGGCGTCGGGGGCGACGAGTGAATTGAGTCAAGATACAATCCAACGCTTTTTGGCTGTATAAAATTGCACCGAGGATGCGGTCGATCGATATTAATCCCCAATTCCTACCGCTGCAAAATTCAGTCATCAAAGCTGGCGATAGCACACTTGAGGTTACGACTTTTAACTCAAGGGGCTTTCGTTTGACAGATCTACTGTTATATTTGACGTAGATTATTAGTCTATCTACAAATAATGAGCAAAAAGCATATTTTAGTTACGGGTGGAGCGGGATTCATTGGCTCCAACTTTGTCGCGCTAGTCCTTAAATCTACCGATCTCACCGTCATCAATTTAGATAAATTGACCTATGCGGGAAATTTAGCCACTGTAGAACAGTTTCAGCAGAGCGATCGGCATATTTTTGTCAAAGGTGATATTGGCGATCGTCAACTCGTAGATAGTTTACTGGCGCAATACCAACCGCAAGCGATCGTCAATTTTGCTGCCGAAACTCACGTAGATCGGTCGATCGATGGCCCAGCTAGCTTTATTGAAACCAATGTAAATGGTACTTTTAATCTATTAGAATGCGCGCGGCAATATTGGCGCAAATTAAGCGATGCCGATCGCGATCTATTTCGCTTTTTACATATCTCTACTGATGAAGTCTTTGGTTCGCTTACGCCCGATGAGCCAGCTTTTACCGAACTGACGCCCTACACGCCCAATAGCCCTTACTCAGCTTCTAAAGCAAGTTCCGACCATTTAGTCCGGTCTTACTTCCATACCTACGGACTGCCGACTTTAATCACCAATTGCTCTAATAATTACGGCCCCTATCAGTTCCCCGAAAAACTGATTCCGCTAATGATTCTCAATGCTTGTGCGGGTAAAGCGTTACCAGTTTACGGCGACGGTCAAAATGTTCGCGACTGGCTGTTTGTCGAAGACCACTGTCACGCAATCGCCCTAGTGCTCGATAAAGGCATCCCTGGCGAAACCTATAATGTTGGTGGCAATGCCGAACGAGATAACATGTGGTTGGTCGATCGCTTATGTGCGATCCTGGATGAGTTACGGCCCGATTCGCCCCACTGTCCTCACAAACAACTCGTCGAATTCGTCCGCGACAGACCCGGACACGATCGCCGCTACGCGATCGACTTTAGCAAGCTCCACAACCAACTCGGCTGGCAGCCCCAAGAAGATATCGAATCTGGCTTGCGGCGTACCGTCCAATGGTATCTCGACCACCAAGATTGGTGTCAGACAGTGACCGCGACTAATAACTATCAGCAACAACGTTTGGGAGTGGAAGCATGAAAGGGATTATTTTAGCAGGCGGCTCTGGCACGCGCTTGTACCCGCTGACGCGGGTGATTTCCAAGCAATTGATGCCGATCTATGACAAGCCGATGATTTATTATCCCTTGTCTACGCTGATGCTGGCTGGCATTCAGGAGATCCTGATTATTTCCACGCCTCACGATCTGCCCCTATTTGAAGAGTTACTAGGCGACGGTTCCCAGATCGGGTTATCGATTAGTTACGCGCCCCAGCCCAAACCGGAAGGACTCGCCCAAGCCTTTATTATTGGCAAAAAGTTTGTTGGCAATGATGCCGTCGCCCTCGTACTTGGCGATAACATTTTTTATGGCGATAGTTTGAGCATCAGCCTCCAGCAAGCCGCCCAGTTGACCGAAGGCGCGATGGTATTTGGTTACTATGTCAGCGATCCGGCTCGCTATGGCGTGGTCGAGTTTAATGCCCACGGCGCGGCCATTTCGATCGAAGAAAAGCCGCTCGCACCTAAGTCTAATTATGCCGTAACTGGCTTGTATTTCTATGACAATCAGGTCGTCGATATCGCTCACAATATCGCGCCATCGGCACGCGGCGAACTAGAGATTACCTGCGTCAACCAAAAATATCTAGACCAGGGACAGCTCAAAGTCGATAAACTCAGTCGCGGTACCGCATGGCTGGATACCGGCACCCATCACAGCTTGCTCCAAGCTTCGGTCTTTGTCGAAACGATCGAACAACGCCAAGGCTTGAAAATCGCTTGTATTGAAGAAGTTGCCTTTCGGATGGGCTATATCGAAGCCGACAAGTTAGCGGAGATCGGTCAGACGATGGCTAAAAATGCTTACGGTCAATATTTACTCAAATTAGCCACAGAAGGAAGATAGTCGATCGTGCAAACTTTTAAAACGAACCTCCCCGAAGTCATCGTCTTCGCGCCCCAAGTCTTTAGCGATAGTCGTGGCTATTTCCTCGAAACTTATCAGCAACAAAAGTATGCCGAAATCGGCATTCCTCACCCCTTCGTCCAGGATAATCAATCCTATTCGACCAAGCATGTGTTGCGGGGCTTGCATTTCCAACTCAAGCACCCTCAGGGCAAATTAGTCCGCGTCACTCAAGGGGAAGTCTTTGATGTGGCTGTCGATATCCGCCGCAATTCTCCCACTTTTGGTAAATGGCACGGGGAAATCTTATCGGCTGAGAATAAGAAGCAGATGTATATTCCCGAAAACTTTGCCCACGGGTTTTGCGTACTGAGTGACAGTGCTGAATTTTTATACAAGTGTACGGATTTTTACGTGCCTGGGGATGAAGCCGGTTTGATCTGGGACGATCCCCAACTCGCGATCGAGTGGCCGATCGATACGCCGATTTTATCGGCCAAAGATGCGATTCTGCCGAAGGTGGCCGCGATTATGGATCTGCTACCAGCGGGCAAATAACTGCTCCAAGCTCAAGTCCCAGGCTGGTAGCTGTACGCCAAACTCTGCCAGCACCTTGCGATTATCCAAGACCGAGTAAGCCGGACGCTGGGCGGGGGTGGGATATTCGCTCGCCGGAATCGGGATAATGTCCTGCACCTGGAGTTGTCGATCGGGAAATTGCATGCGGTACCGATCGACAATCTCACTGGCAAAGCCATGCCAGCTAGTTTTGCCAGCCGCAGAAAGATTGTAGATGCCTTTAACTGTAGATCGATCGCGATCTCCACAGCGAGCGAGAATTTGCGAAGTAGCGATCGCGATCGATTTGCTCCAAGTTGGTGCCCCCACTTGATCGGCAACGATTTTTAGTTCTGGTCGATCGGCAGCAAGGCGTAAAATTGTCAGCAAAAAGTTTTTACCACGATTACCATAGACCCACGTCGTCCGCAAGATTAAATGCGCGCAATCGGCTTCGATAATCGCGCGTTCGCCTGCCAGTTTGCTTGCTCCGTACGCCCCCAATGGATTGGGGGTATCAGTTTCTAAATAGGGACTAGTTTTCGTACCGTCAAATACATATTCCGTCGAGTAATGGACGAGCAAGGCGCGCGATTCCCGTGCGAGTTCGGCCAAAATGCCTGGTGCCGTCGCATTAATCGCATGACAGAGTTCCGGCTCTTGCTCGGCTTTGTCCACCGCTGTATAGGCAGCAGCATTGACAATAATCTGCGGCTGCAGGGCGCGGACGCGATCCTGAATCCGATCTGGGTGGGCTAAATCCAACTCTTGAGATCCCCACACGGTCACATGTCCTAACGTGGCTAACGCGACTTGCAACTCCCAGGCAACTTGACCCTGTTGACCCAGGATTAAAATTTTGTTCATACTGTCATCATTTCAAAACGATCGCCTCTCGATTTTAGACTAAAACTGTCAGCTTGCTAATTCTTTAAAATGAGGTGCAAAAAAGGATCGATAAATCAGTAATTGCACTTAGATAAGAACTCAATCGCTATGGGTATAATCGAGGAATAAACTAATTTTTGAAACGGCTGTGATTCAGATCGCAACTGGTATATCTAAATGGTTGTGACATAAATCACAACTCACCTACTTGTCATAACTAAATGTCGGATTTAACTGTCCTAAAAAATGTATTTGCTAATCTCTGTCGCGGGGGTGCAGTAGCATTATCAATGTTATTGCTGCCCCCATTTTTAGCAAGAATTTTATCTAAGGATGCCTATGGTTCGTGGTTATTAATCTTACAATTAAGTACCTATGTAAGTCTCTTAGATCTGGGGATTCAGACAGTCATCGGTCGGTTTGTCGCTCATTATAACGAGCTGGGCGATATCAAAAAACGCGACAGTATTATCAGCAGCGCGATCGCAATTCTCACCGGCTCGGGATCGATCGCGATCGTCGCAATTGGCGCGTTAGCTTGGCAGTTACCGCAGCTATTTCCAGACATGCCAGCAGCCTTGCAGCAGGACTCCCAATCAGCCCTCTTGTGGGTGGGAGGCACGCTAGCAGTCGCTTTACCTTTTTCGGTGTTTGGTGCCGTCTTTATCGGCTTGCAGCGGTATGATATCCCCGCCTGGATTATTGGCAGCACCAAGCTGTTAGCTGGGGTGCTCGTCGTCCTCGCCGCCAATGCCAGCCATAGTATCGTGATGATGGCGGTGATGGTCGGTATTACCAATTTAGCAGCCGGATTTTGGCAATATGTGGCCTATCGCAAGATTGCTGCTGGCTATCACCTCTCGCTGCAACTGATCTCAAAAAAATCCATTATCGAAGTTGCCGAATCCTGTCTGTCGCTCTCTGTCTCGACTTTAGGTCTATTGATCGTCAGCGGTCTGGACACCACCATTATTGGTTTTTTTGACTATAAATCGATCCCGTATTACGCACTAGCAGCGACTTTAACCAATTTCGTCTTTGGGATTTCGATCTCGATTCTCAATACCGTCATTCCAGTAGCTTCTTCGATTGGGGCACGAAATGAACCGGAAAGTTTGGGCAAACTATTAGTATCGACTACGCGTTATGCAGTTGTCTTGCTAATCGCGACGAATCTTCCCTTAATCTTGGTATCGAAAACTGTAGTTACGTTATGGGTTGGTGCTGACTATGCCGTGCATACCAGTCACTTATTCGAGCTATTGGTTGCCGCCAATTTCGTGCGTCAGGTGGGGGGGCCTTACTTCACGATCGCGATCGGCTGTGGCGAACACCGCAAGGTGATTCTGTCCCCATTACTCGAAGCTGCAACCAACTTGTTCTTTAGTGTTTTACTGACAGCAAGAATCGGTGCCGATGGTGTGGCAATCGGCACATTTATGGGTGGGTTGGTAAGCGTGTCCATGCATTTTGCCTACAATCTGCCCCGTACCAAGAAAATCTTGGTTGCGAATCCCATGTCCTTAGTTGCGACAATTTTCAAGCCCGTGCTCTTGGTAATCGTTCCCACAATTTTATTGTTTGCTATCAATAATCAGTATGGCAACACTACTAATGTAATGTTTAACATTATTTCTGCAACGCTCTTAACGGCGATCGGGTGGTTCATATTATGGAAATACATTCTTGAAGCTGAAGATCGTCAACTGGCGGCAGTAGCAATCGATAAAGTGATGTATAAATTCCGTCGCCAAAAATCATTATAGTAATCTAGAGATCGTAGAGGAAATAGATCGTGTTACCAAGTGTTAGTATCGTTACCATTAACTGGAATTCAGCCCATCAACTTAGGGAATGTCTGGAGTCACTCGTCAAGATTGATTGCCAGGAATTTAAGTTGGACAAAGTAATTGTTGTTGATAATGCCTCAACAGATCGTTCGATTGATGGGTTAGAACACCTCGATCTACCACTGCATATCATTAGAAATTCAGTAAATCAAGGTTTTGGAGCAGCGTGCAATCAAGGTGCTGCGATTAGCAATTCTGATTACCTCCTATTTCTAAATCCCGATACTAGAGTCTCTCAAGATTCGATCGGCAGATCGGTAACATTCATGGAGGAATCATCACACCAGAAAGTTGGCGTAGTGGGAGTTCAACTTATTGATGAACATGGCCAAGTGCAGAGGAACTGTGTCCGATTTCCTAGCACTTTAACTTTCTGCTGTAATATTTTGGGGATTGACAAAATATTAAAAAATCATCTTACCAGCTACAAAATGACGGAATGGGATCATGAGAATACTCAGAAAGTCGATCAAATTATGGGAGCTTTCTATTTAATTAGAGGTGAGCTATTTCAGAGATTAGAAGGGTTTGACGAACGCTTCTTTGTCTATTTTGAGGATTTAGATTTGTCATACCGAGTACATAAGCTGGGCTGGTCATCCTATTATTTGGCTGATGTTAGATCTTTTCACAAGGGAGGTGGTACGTCTGAAAATGTAAAATCTACCCGCCTATTTTATTTTGTTCGTAGCCGCATCTTGTATGCTTACAAACATTTTAATTTACTACAAGCTACGACGATCGCGTTGGCATCACTGTCGATCGAGCCTGTGACAAGAATAATATTTGCCTTACTTAAACGTTCGATTCCACAAGCAAAAGAAACGATCTTTGGGTATGCAAAAATATTTAAAAGTCTCAAATCGATCGCCAAGTCAACCCGACCTTAAATTAAATACGAACCCTAGCAATCACCAACTTTCAAGTAAAGATTTTCTAATTAAATCATTTCACCTAAAAATATCATACCTTGACAAGTAACAGTACATAACAAAAATCCACCAATGTTTCTACCAGTAGACAAAAACTCATACAGTAGCCAATTATATATTGTCTTTCTGATATCAATGTGCCTGCTACCATTCTCTACCGGGACTGGAGGTGGGTCTTTTGTGGTGACGTTTGCTTTACCTTTTGAGATACTCCTATGTATATCAATCATTCTGAACTTTATTGTCAGAAAAGAACGAATTAATTATGCAAATGACTTAAAGCTTCCAGCCTTTTTTGCGCTACTGCATGTCTTCTCGATCTTTATATCATCATTGATGAATCAGAACTTGGTAGTCTCATTCGCTAGATCGATATTCGATCTATTCGGATTTGTAATATTCATGTATATTACTTCGTCTGCCTCGATCCGAAAAGATGCCATCCTAGTATATAACAAAATCGCCCTGATATTTATCTTATCTGGGTTTATTATGTCTGTTTATTTTATTGTAAACTTTGGACTGGCAATCCAAGAGAATACACTAGAGCAAGTATTATTGGAAAGAGAAAATGGCGGCTTAATGTCACTGCCGTGGGGTGCATCAAATACAATCGCAGCATGTTTGATGATGGCTTTTTATCTAGCCCTAGATCGGGTATTTAACGTCAAATCACTTAAGGCAAATAGCCGAATCGTGATGTTCTTTATCATGCTAGTAATTATTACAGCAATCATCATTACTCAGTCAAGAAACGTAATTTTAACTTTACTACTTGGAATGATTTTTATCGGTGTGTTAACGAAAAATACCAAGTCAATGCTGGTATTCTTTACCATGCTGGTGGCGATCTTCTTTCTAGTAGTAGTTTTTTATGGTCAGGATTTAGAGAATATCTTTGCAGCTAGAGTTGGTGATGGAGCTGAAGATGTGGGTGGATTCAACGGTCGCACAACAGTTTGGGCATTATCTATCGACTACTTTTGGAAGCACCCATTTGAGCCAGTTGGCTATTTTGGAATGTTAGGTTACTTCGATCATACGGGGCATAATGTTTTTATTACGACTTTAATCGATCAAGGTATATTTGGTTTGGCAGCATATGTCTTGTTTGTAATCAATAATTTCTCATTCTGTCTGAAGAAAATATTCAACAAATGCTTGACATCCACAACAAGAATTAGAATGACTTTCTACCTAATAGCAATGTTCTCAATCCTCTTGCAGCTTCAATTTGAAGATTCTAATTTTACGGCACCAAACATTACTTATAAATGGATATTCCTGGCACTGATGTACCTGAGTCCATTCTGTGACATTTCCGACAAAGAGCGGTTAACAGAAGAACCACAACGGCAGCTTAATTAACTCAACTTTAGATAGATCGATCCAATACTTATCAATTTAAAATCATGGCTCCTAAAATACTAATTCTGACTAAGTACGGCTCTTTAGGTGGTAGCAGTAGATATCGATTCTATCAATACATACCTTATCTAGAGTCTCAGGGGTTTGACATTACAATAGCACCTTTACTCGACAATAAATACGTTGCCAATATCAACCAAGGTCAGCGAAATTTCAAAAATGTATTGTTTTCGTATTTTCAAAGATTAGGCAGATTAATAAGCGATCGCAATTATGATTTATTCTGGGTCGAAAAAGAGTTGTTACCTTATTTCCCAGCCTGGCTAGAGAAAATTCTCATTGGCAACATTCCCTATGTTGTCGATTATGATGATGCTCAATTTCATATTTATGACTACTATGGATCGAAGCTAACTAGGAGCCTACTCGCTCATAAAATCGATCGGGTCATGGCAAATGCGAAATTGGTAGTTGCCGGGAATCCCTATATATCGAAGCGAGCGTACAATGCTGGCGCAAAAAGAGTGGAAATTATCCCCACAGTCATCGATTTAGAGCGATACTCACCAAAACCGCTCGACGACAATGATGGTAAAGTTTTTAATATTGGCTGGATTGGTTCTCCGGGAACTAGTACTTATTTGAAGTCGATCGAAGCTGCTTTTCAAGAGGTCGATCGCCGACATAATTGTTCGTTTACTTTTGTTGGTGCGGGCAATTTAACACTCGACAGTTTGGATTTGACGATTAAAAAGTGGCAGGAAAACACTGAAGTCGAGTACATCCAAAATTTTGATGTGGGGATTATGCCGTTAGATAATACGCCCTGGGAACAGGGCAAATGTGGGATCAAGCTGATCCAATATATGGCTTGTGCTGTCCCTGTCATTGGGACACCAATCGGTGTCAATCAAGAGATCGTCGAACACGGGGTGAATGGCTTCCAGGCAACTCATCCCGATGAATGGGTCGATTATTTATCTAAATTAGCCACCGATCCACACCTGTGCCGTTTGATGGGAGCCAAAGGGAGAGAGATGGTAGAGTCGAAATATTGTTTGCAAGTTACCGCACCGATCGTGTCTGAACTACTCAGATCGTGTATTTAACCAAACAACAGACGAGGACGATCTGGCGAGCCGTTAGTCTCAGTGCCGAAATTCATATTAACCGATCGCTACGTATCGCCGCACATCGCCATGATTCATGACAATAATTTTAACTTTATCCGGCTGGTTCTGACTATCCTCGTGCTGCTATCGCATGCACCAGAATTAATTGATGGCGATCGACATCGGGAACTGTTGACCAATATCTTTCATACCCTTTCTTTTGGCGAACTCGCTGTCAATGGATTTTTCTTATTAAGTGGTTATCTGATTCTGCAAAGTTGGCAGCGCAAGCCCCAATTTACTAGCTTTCTTAAGAAACGCATCCTCAGAATCTATCCCGGCTTTATTGTGGCATCGCTGGTGTCGATCTTTATTGTCACACCACTAGCGATTCAGCCGCTCGATTTCTGGCGGCCTACCGATCTGTTCGTCCATCTCAAAGGCTTAGTATTATTAAATACGCCCAGTGCCCCAGCCAACGTTTTTCAGGGTTATCCTTACCCCAAAGTCAATAGTTCGATGTGGACGATCGTGCATGAGTTTCGCTGTTATATGCTGGTAGCGATCTTAGGTGTCATTGGTGGCCTCAACCGATCGACGACTTGGCTAGTCATGTCCGCAGGCGTATTTGTGGTTCATAACCTACCGCTGGCTACCTGTTTCCCCCAATTATCTGAAGAATTTGCCCATCATTTAAGCGATCTGATTCGATTACTGACTTTTTTCTGTGCGGGTGGCTGTTTTTACTTGCTGCGCGATCGCATTCATTACAATCAAAAGTACGCATTGCTAGCATTAGTCGTTGTCATCGTCAGCTTATTTAGTCCGAGTTTATTGCAATTGACCCTACCGACGCTGGGTGGATATGTATTTTTCTGGTTTGCGTTCTTGAAAATTCCCAGCCTCAAACCGTTTGGCAGCACATCTGATGTTTCCTATGGAATTTATCTCTATGGCTGGCCGACTGAAAAACTGTTGATTTGGTATTTGCCGTCCGCCTCACCCTGGGTAATCTTTATCTGTGCTGTCTGCATCACCTATGTTTGCGGCTTCATCAGTTGGCATTTAGTCGAAAAACCTTGCTTGCAACTGCGAAATTAAGATCGCGCTGCGATCGAGAGATCGGGATAGCCTAGCAATATTCGCTGACGGCTTGACACTGCTTGACAGCTCGATCTACGGCTGCATCCAGCTCGAATCCCAGCGGTTGTCCCTTGCGGATCTTGGCTTGAGCGCGGCGGATCGTCGCTTCGGCACCGGGTGGGATCTTGTTTTGCCACCAGTCGGCACTTTCGCTATACATCCAGGTATAGCGATCGGTCGTGCGCAGTGAGTGGTAGACGTTGTGCTCTAGTAAGCGAAAGCGATCGGCTGGTGAGAGAAAATGTTGGGTAGTTTTACCAGTGCGCGGATCGTTCACCCCTCCAGGCAGAGCATCGAGAAGCAGATCCAAATACACTGATTGCCCGAGCTTAACTTGCTGGGCGTACTTACGCTCATTTTTAGGTGCGACAAACACCCTTGCATTGGTAAAGATGGCCTGCCGCACGGCATCAAACCAAGCAGTCTTGTAAAAATAATACGCCCACTCATGGCCCTCGACGATCGTCGCACTCGGTCGCACGGCATCGAGCATCCCATTAACAAATGCCGGCCACAATCCATAGTCATGACGGGCGAGTTGTTGCTGTAGCTGAGTTGCCTCGATCGGTTTGGCATACAAATCCTTGAGCCAACTGAGCAGGCCAAATGCTAGGACTTGAGTCTCTGGCTGGGCAGATTGTAGCGTCTGCATAAACTGGGCACCCCGCTTGCGAACCTGTTGCTGGTACTGGGCAAATGTTTTTTGCTGCTGCTGGGGCTGTTGATAATATTTCCAGGGACTATTAGTATAAGGTTCGGAATCGAAAGCAATCCCCTTCAAGCGTCCGACTTGAGCTGTCTTGGCAAAGTTGGCAATGTTTTGGGATGCAGCCGCCCAATCTTTGTCGTCGAACCAGTCCCAGCCTGCATCCATTCCCGACCACATCACTACAAAATTATCTGTCAGCCGAGTCGATGTCGTTGCCGCCAGATCGCGGCGATCTTGAGTAAAGGCACTGGTTGGATACGCAGTTTTTTTAAAAACCTCTTTGCCAGCATTAAGTTTGAGGATGACACCATCAAAGGGTCGCCGCTCCATTTCGCGAATGTGCTGCCGAAAGAAATTTGGTAGTGGTGCATCCCAGCCATATTCAATTAATTTTCGACTGTTGGCTTGAGTTTCCAACGCGGTGCTGGGTAGGTAGATCGCCAAGAACAGCAATACCAAGCCCCCAAAAACCGCGAACTGACGATACGATCGCGTGCTGACAAAGTTAGTTAATCTCCGCAGCAGTGGCATCTTTAACTGGAACATCCAATTAGTAAACTCAAATTAATATTTAAGCGACAACAATCTCAGCGATCGGCCAGCTCTTTGCAGTTGCTATTTTAGCAGATTAGCTTTCTGTTCTCAATTCCGCTCTGTTTTTAATGCAAATCAGAGCGCGCCCTCAAATCGCAATCTCCGTTCTCAACTACCGTATTAATTGTGACACGAACGATCTAAATTTCATTGTCATCACGATTGGATGCTAAGTAACTACAACTAAATCGCGATCGTAGTGTTGTTGGCTTTCGCTCCGCGCTCAAATTGCCTAGAGCCAATCTCTATCGATTTGCGATTTCACTTTAACAACTAACTAAAGTCAGGTATATTCGTGCATTTTCTATACTTAATCTATGTTTTAAGTAAAAATACGGAATTACAGTAAGATCGAGATGGGGCTATAGGTTGCAGCTTAGATTACGGCACATATACCTGTAATTAGTGCCAATTCTAATTGAGAGTAGTCACTAAAGTGACATATCGCAGCTCGATCTTTTAATGTAACTAACTATAATTACGCTATTTGGCTGAATTAATATCAACAACTGAGGAGAAGGGGCACAGAAATCTACCGATCGGATTAGTGACAAATATTTTTGACATAAATGCCAGCTAGCTCCATTAGATTTTCAACAATGATGGTTGATTTTCAGTCGTGTTCTGGCTGGGAAATATCTCAGTTAAAAATCAAAACCTGGTTCTTTGCGCAAATCTGGTAATTGAGTTAAGAGAATTAGCTGATTTTAAAAACAGCGATTTCAGTTAGTATTGAACCTAGTCACACCGATACAAGCCAGAGTAGTACTTAAGTTGACGGAGTATCGACACCAAGCCAACTTAGTCTGTCCGAGCGAATGCTAACTCTCCAAATCCTTTTTTATTAGAAAAAGCGATCTGAGTGTTTTAGTGGTGATAAATTCCAGCAGAACCAAAAATTTCACAAATATATATAACGTAGGCTTATTAATGCTTTCTTACTTACTACCAGAAATGAAGCTGTCCTTGGAGTTTTCCGAGCGCAAATTTCTACTGTGTATAGCTGATATTTTTTTAATTGTCAGTGGAATTCTAGGTTCCCTCTGGTATTGGACTCATCAATCTCACCGTGCCTTTAGCTGGGAATTTGTAACATATCATTCCTTGTGGATTGTAGCCATGGGGGTAGCCTGGTTGGTCTGGATGTTTATTAATGACTTGTACGATTTGCGGATCGCGGTCAAGGTCAAGCGCACCACCCAGAGAATTGCGTGGGGTGGCACGATCGTCGGGATAATTTATCTGATTTACTACTTTGTGACCGCTCCAGTTCCATTGAGTGAAGTCGGTTTTACGCTGCGGTTCGCACCAGCCCTGGCCATTTTCACTACAACGGTGGCCTTGTTAGCTTGGCGGTTGATGTATGCAGTGGTCTGGGGTGTAGGTCACGCTCGCCAACGCGTGCTGATCGTCGGTGCGGGAGTGACAGGTACGATTCTCGCTGAGGCGTTTAAGCAATATCCACACTATCAAGCACTCGGCTTCATCGATGACAACCCCCAACTTCATGGTAAGGTTTGCCAAAATGTCCAAGTGTTAGGAGATCGTCACAATCTAACTTCCGAAATTGCGCGTCATGGCATTGATGAGGTCGTGCTAGCCATCAGTCGCCCGATTGATGAAGATCTGCTCCAATTATTGACTAATTTTCACGAGCGGGGAGTGGCAATTACACCCATGCCCGTATTGTATGAGAAGCTGACGGGTAAGGTCGCAGTAGAACACATCGGCAGTCAATGGTATTCTGCACTGCCACTCAAAAAGAACCCATTCGATACTTTCAACCGGATCGGCAAAAGAGTATTGGATCTAGTCTGTGGGACAATCGTCGGTTCGATCTTCGCACTCGTCTTTCCGTTTGTAGCAATCGCCATCAAGCTCGATAGCCCTGGTGCCATTTTTTACAAACAAGAACGGGTCGGACAGTACGGTGCTAAATTCACTGTCTATAAGTTTCGATCGATGGTTCAAAATGCCGAACGTAATGGTAAAGCGCAATGGGCAGTCAAAGGCGACGCTCGGATTACCAAAGTCGGTAACTTCATTCGCAAAACGCGGTTGGATGAGTTACCCCAAGTCCTCAATGTGTTGCGCGGCGAAATGAGCATGGTCGGCCCCCGCCCCGAACGCTACCAATTTATTAAAGAGTTACAACAGCAAATTCCGTTTTACCGGACGCGGTTGGCAGTTAAGCCCGGACTCACCGGCTGGGCGCAGATCAACTACGGTTATGGCAGTACGACAGAAGACGCATTGATCAAACTCCAATACGATCTCTACTATCTCAAGCATTGGTCGCCATGGTTGGATTTTAAAATCCTCCTGCGGACGTTCTCGGTGGTTCTGAGAATGCAAGGACAATAAAGTTACGCGCTGAATTTGCCTCACATCGCAATTGCGACATCGGTTAAGACAGTCAGGTTTGTCACAGCACTAGTTCGATCGTCCTAACTTTAGCTGTTAGATCTCAGACAAATCGAGATTGGAAGTTACAGATATAGCAAACACCAAGGCTATTATGACAATTCGATCGTTACTGCTACATCCCCGACTTCTTCTCTTCTCTGCGAGAGGCTACGCCAACGAGACGCTGCGCGAACGAGAAGTCGGGGATGTGTGCTAACAAGGTTGGCAACTGCTATATCGATCGCAATTAGTAAATTTGAAAGTAGAAGCAACAAAGGAGGGCGATCGATCGCCCTCCTTTTTGGTTCACAAACGATAATCGATTGCGATCTTAAACTTTAGCTAACTGCTTCACCTCAACTGGTGCAGTCAGAGCTGCCTCTAGCTCAGACTTACCCAGCCGTGCTTCGAGAATATTCATGACTTCACGTCCAAAATCATTCGGATTATCGCGGAAGGCTTGGAGACAAACTTCACCAAAGAAGGAGCCTAACGGTTCGGGATTCCAAAGTAATTTTTTCGCCACCCAAGGCATATGACTCATTGGGTTATAACCCGGTTTAATCACATTATTTTTGAAAGCATACTCTTCTAAATGGGTATGCGGTTGTAAACCGATAAAGAAGATCGCTGGCTCGACTTTATCGGCACCAAAAATCTTTTCCATCTCGCGATGGTAAGCGATCGTTTGGCGAATCGTTTCAAAGCGTTCGTCGATGACATTAAAAGAGTAATTGATCGATACCATGTCTTCAAATCCTGCTGCTTTGAGATCGCGACAGTTTTGGAGAACGGTACGGAGATTGTAACCCATCCGCATTTTGCGAACTAGCTCTTGAGAACCGCTGGTAATCCCGATCTCAAAGTAATTCATCCCGGTTTTGACCATCAGATCGCACAGTTCGGGCGTGAGATTGTCGGCGCGAATATAGGCTGCCCATTTAATATCGGTCATCCCACTAGCGACGATCTTTTGTAGTAACTCGATCGCGTCATCGATATACCGGCGGGCGGGGATAAACTGGGCATCGGTAAACCAGAAATTGCGAATGCCGCGATCGTATAGTTGGCGCATTTCGGCAACGACTTCATCGGCGGGATTGATCCGCACTTGTTTGCCTTCAATGACGGTATAAACGCAGTAACAGCAGTTGTGCGGACAGCCGCGCTTGGTTTGCACGCCGACATAGAAATCCCGATCTTGCAAGTAGTAACTAAATTCCGGCCAAATGGTTTCGATATAGTCGTAGTTACACGCCGTCTTTTCGATCGGGGCTGGCGGCTCATGTACCAAACCTTTTCGCGGTGCCTCGCCGACAATATAACAACGTTCTTGGGCGAGATCTTCACCTCTAATCAGCTTCTCTAATAATGCTTCACCTTCGCCGATCGAGACGATCGCCCCTTTCGGCAAACTCTTGGCTAATTGCTCGTAGAAGACGCTGACAGCCCCACCACCGACGACTAATTGAGTGGCTGGATTGTGTTTTTTGGCGCGTTTGAGTCCGCGCTTAATCAGCGACATATTCCGCCACAATTCTGTATAGTGACTGGTGAGCATCCGCGCGCCGCCGAGTGCCCCACGCAGCTTTTTGAGGGGGTTACGATCGTAAAAAACCTCAAAGGAGTTCTGGAGCGGATTCCCACCGCGCCCGCCGACAGGGGCATAGATTTGGATATCTCGCCACGAGTAAACTAATAGGTTGGGCTGAAACTGGTCGATCGCGGCATCCAGCGCAGTACCATAATCTAACGGCGGTACTGCCCCAACATCAAAAATCCGTTGCTCGACATTGGGAAACTGCTTGTGAACGTGATCTGACAAGTAGACCACCCCAATTGGAAAAATTGGATTGCAGGGAAGACGACAGTAGAGAATCTTGGTAGTCATAGTTAGGTCATAGGGGGAGGAGATCGGAAATAGGCTAAACAGCAACCTGTGTCGATTTAACCTCAATCTGATGTAGACATAATTCTTCTATAGTTTGTCGGAGCCAATTCCGGCGATCGGCAATCAGATCGCGATGTCGATCCTGGCCTTCCCTAACAATTATTAGTGTCTTTAATATAACTTTACACAAAATTAGCCCAAAAAGGTAGGCTCAGACTGAGATTAGCCACACTAGTTATCTACCTTGGAGCATATTGACACCCAGCGATCCCCACTAGCCCAAAACGGTAGTAGAGTTTACAGCTTTGCTTTAAATATGAGTGTTAACTTGAAGAAGTCAATCTTTCTCTGGACACCAGACGAAATGGACTATTATGCCTCACATTCTCGACCCTTTACCCCCAGATAATGCTGATGAAGAGATCTGCTGCTGCTATGTCAATAGCACTAGCCAGATTCAAGTTGCCAGAATTACCAATGTCCACAATTGGTACTTTGAACGCGTCGTTTTTCCCGGACAGCGACTGATTTTTGAAGCTCCTCGCTATAGCTATTTGGAAATCCATACGGGTCTAATGGCAAGTTCTATTTTATCTGATAAAATTCCTTGCCAACAACTCGTCGTCATCGATGAAGATGAACCCCATCCCTTCGCGATGCCATCCGTCGATCGCGATCGCCAGTACGCACATCAATAATCAAAAATCTCAGTTCTATCTATTGAATCGGTCTATATTTTGAGGGAATTATTTGCACCAATTCGATTTCGGTCTATCGTCGGACTTCATGCGGGTGTCAAGCTGGTGATAACATCAAGCTTGACGCTCCGATACCCACTTTTGAATTAATTGCACTCAACTCAGTCTCTTCGCGTTGCCACAGCGCAAAATTTAGTCGATCGAGCCACCGCTGACGTCCTCGCCTCGACCCCCAAACATGGTAGAATATCAAACAACTATAGTCACCGTGTTGGAAACAAGGATCAATAAAATATGGACGCCGCACTCTTAATTGCTAAATTGCCTGAAGCATACGCCTTCTTCGATCCCTTGGTTGATGTGCTGCCGATCATTCCAGTATTTTTTCTGGCTTTAGCCTTTGTATGGCAAGCTGCTGTAGGTTTCCGCTAAATAGAGCGAGTAGATATCGAACGCGTCATGTAAGGCGACGATCCAGTTTTGGCAACGACAACCAAATTAACATTTTGAGCGACAAGGCATCCTGATATTCGAGGATGTCTTTTTTTGAAGCAACAGAACGAGGCTACTCACATCTTGCACCAATAAATAAGGAATATTAGAAGCAGAGATCTGAGGGTACCCACGAGGGGCAACCCTACACAATTAATTTGTAGGGGTGCCCCTCGCGGGTACCCTGGATCTACGCCAAGCAATAGCTATTTCGGGGAGTCCATCAGCTTTGAAATTAGAAACCCAGTTAGAGCGACTAGTAAAATTAGGTCTAGCGATCGATCCAGACATCACGATCGAGGATATCTTGTCTGTGGTGGAGAGATCGGCACTGGAGCGAGATCCCTTCAAGCTGCTGCTGTATGCTTTTGGTGCGGAATCGGTACGCGCACCTTTAGGACGGAGAATTTGTAACCGCGTCTGGAATTTAGATCCGGAAGGGATCGAGACAACTGGCGACTATGCAAACATCGCACGGCAACTTTGTCTGCTCAGTGGCAATCCAGACTGGCTAACTGAGATTGTGGACTACATCGATGTCGAAGCAGATGAATGGTGGCTGGAATACACAATTGCCGAGCAGCGACGGCACTATACAGTCGCACTCGATCGAGATTGGGTGGATATGTTGATGCTCTCTGATGTGATGGAAGATATTCAACGCGATAGTTATCTGTTTTATTTGTTAGAGCACGAGCAAGTCATGATTTTACTGTATCTCGATCGAGTGACTGCCGATCGATTAGGCGACCTCTGCGATGAGGATTTAGAGCCAGTAGTCCCCACTTGAGGATGAAGAATTATTTCTAATTATCAATTTTGGTTTCAAGATCTCATAGTTACTAGCCGTCACGATTGAATCGAGTGATAAGCTGCTATTCAATAATTTGCAAAAACATCACAGTATTGCGATCTCGCTGACTCGAACAACTATGTATAAAAGTAAATTTGGTCGTTCTTTATTAGATGTCTCTCTACCGGCTGCACTCGGTGCTGGCGTAGTGACAACCTTTGCTATTGCCCAAGGACAACATCCCGCAATTGCGATCGGGATTACGGCGATTTCTACAATATTTGCGGTGGTTTGTTATCGCTTCGATTTGCTCTAAGTTGCAAGAATTTTATTCTCATAAATAATTTTTGATAGCGAATTATCATTGTAATTCGCTCTAAATCGATCGAACTTTGATGCTCATCAACAACTGATGGGCGCGATCGCTTATCCTCTGCCAATCTCCCTGCAAAATTTCAGCTTGGGGAAATAAGCAACCGGATAATCCGACGGCGATCGCGCCAGCCGCCAAAAAGGCAGGGGCATCGATCTCGGTCACTCCACCAGTAGGAATCAGTGGGATTTGACCGATCGGCCCCTGTAATACTTTGAGATAACTCACCCCGCCCACCGCTTGAAT
>NZ_JANPGM010000623.1:0-3577 GCF_031423935.1 Chamaesiphon sp. VAR_69_metabat_338 | reverse complement strand
CAGTTCTAAGGCGGTTAGCAAACCAGGTAACGTGTATTCAGTCGCTTCAATATCGACTTTGCCCAGAAGCGATCGACAAGTCGCGGAAGTTTGTGGGCCGATCGAGGCAATTGTAACTCGATCTAACCAGTTTGGTGGTAGCCGATCGCCGATGAGGTCGTAAAAATTCTGGACGGTTTTGGAACTGGCGAAGGTAATTATATCTATTCGATCGCTCTGTAGTGCTGACAGAATGGCCGGATCGATCTGTGCTGGGCATTGGGATTGATAAGCTGCTACTTCGATAACTGTCGCCCCCAACTTCGTAAATTCACCGACTAATACTTCGCGTCCGCCAGTCTCGACACGCGGAAATAAGATGCGCAGATTGGCGGGAGAGGTGGGAAAATGACCGACCAAGGCATCGGCAACAAAATCTGGCGGGATGAAATCTGGATTAATCCCATGCTGTTGTAATGCTTGCGCGGTTTTCTGACCGACTACCGCAATTTTAACTCCGGCTAAGGCGCGGCTATCGCGACCCGATCGAGTTAGCCTTGCAAAGAAGCCATCGACACCATTACTAGACGTCAAAATTAACCAATCAAAATCTGTCAACCGCTCGATTTCGCGATCGAGATCCGTCCAGTTACTAGGGGGGACTATTTCCAAAGTTGGCAGTTCTCGCACCCGTGCGCCGCGCGATCTCAACATTTGCGAAAATTCACTAGCTTGTCCGCTCGCACGCGTAACAAGGACGGTTTTAGCCGCTAATGGGCAGCGATCGGACGGTAGCGAGATCCCCGGATCTGGCTCGATCGGCGATGTCGATCCTTGGCAACGAAGATACTCGCGCAATCTCACTACTTGACCGACAATAATTACGGCTGGCGATAGCTCCACGCCCTCTGTCTCCGTAATAATCCCGCCCAAATCGGATACCCAAACTTGCTGGTGAGGCGTTCCCGCCCAACGCACGATCGCAATTGGGGTCGTAGCCGTGCGATCGTGTTTGAGGAGCTGTGCGACGATCTCGCCCAATTGCCGCGCACCCATCATCATCACCACAGTCGGGATCCGCGCCAAGGCATCCCAATCGAGATCGTCGGTTAGATGCGCGCTCATCACGGCAAAGCCGCGACTCAAAACCGGATCGGTCAAGGGAATTCCCGCGAGTAACGGTGCCGCTAACGCCGTCGAGAGTCCCGGTACGACCTCAAATTCACACGCTGCCGCCGTCAATGCATCGATTTCGGCGGTGACGCGCCCAAAAATAAACGGATCGCCACTTTTGAGCCGGACGACAGTGCGATCGGTTTGGGCAGATGCTACCAACAACAAATCGATTTCAGATTGGGACATACTCGGTCTGCCGCCGCGCTTGCCGACATCGATGAGCGCGCAAGTATCAGGGACTAAGTCTAGCAAACTGCGATCGACCAAAGCGTCATAAATCAGCACTTCCGCTTGCGTGAGAATTTGTTGGGCGCGAATCGTCAAATAAGCAACATCCCCAGGCCCCGCACCCACAATATATACTTTGCTCATCAACCGTGAATTATGAATTATTTATGGAGGAACTTAATTGTAGACAGTGTGAGTGGCTATTTGCTAAGTGTCGATCTCGCCCTGACCAGACTTACTTCGATCGCGCCAGAGCCAATGCCCGAATCGCGATCCAATCTTTACTTTGGCATGCTGGCGATCCCCGATCGGATAAACCTATCACACTATCACAAATTGTCGATTTGACTCGCCAATTATGACGAATTGGTGTAAGAATATAATATGGTTCTCCATTGATAGATCGCTCATCTCGATCGCGTCAATAACCACTGTGCCGCAGCCGCTCGTCCCGACCGGATCGCTAGATCGCGGCATCAACCACCAAGTTCTTCACGGTCAGAGGCTGCGCGAACGCCCATGAGTCGCTCGGCAACGGATGAGGACAATTTTTTTACTAGTCACAGTAGTCTCGCTACTGCGATCGGCAACCACTACCAGGTAATAGCTTTCATTAAATATACATAGTTTCATCAAAACATTAACATTGTGTAGATAAATATATGGTCTTGCCAACATCAAGTCATAATCTAGACGCTCGATCGGTTTCATAAATAGGGACATAGTGGATGAACAACGGCAAAGTCAGAATTTACGAATTGTCAAAGGAATTGAATTTGGAAAATAAGGATTTATTGGGAATTTGTGAAGGCTTAAATATTGTAGTCAAAAGCCATAGCAGCAGTATCTCAGAAGCAGAAGCAGAACAGATTGTCAAAGCCGCCAACGAGAAATTTCCCGATCGGCAAAACAAGGCTCCTCGTCAGATCCTCGCAGACAAGGTGGAAACTGCCACTGCGCCTAAAAGCGATGCCCCTAAAGCACCCCAAAATATCGCCCCTGCTGCCACTAATAGTCCCAGCCAGAGCGCGCCGCCACGACCCACAGAACCCAGAACTCGGATTTTGCAAATCGAACACAAAAGCGATAGTCAAACCAAGCCATCTTTGATGCCCCAACCGCCTTTAAACGCCCAACAACCACCACTGCGGCCATCAGCACCCCCATCGCCTAACGTTAGCCGTCCAGTCGTCCGACCGACACCAGTTGGTGAGGGTGCCACCGTCCGGCGCGCCGAAGTCAGTGACGATGCTAATGCCAATCGCGTTGCCAGGGTTGCCAATCCCGTCCAGCCACCTGCGCCCAAACCCCAACTATCTGGCCCGCCAGCCCGCCCTAATGCCGACAATGAAGCACTAGAGCTAAATAATGGCGATAACTCAGAGAGCAATTCTACACCCGTAGCTCGCTCCTCGGCACCTAATAAGCCCATCCCCAAGTCTCAGATCGTTAAGAGCGACGCTGCTCCACGCCCAGGAGTGGGCGCGCCCACCCGCAGTCCCGGTACGGGAGTCCCGCGCAAACCAGTCGCCAAATCCGAAAGTGACGCGCCACCGCTCAATCGTCCGCCAGCGCGGATCGTCCAAATCAAACCCCAAGGTAGTGGCCCTACCAGACCTGGTGCTCCAGGTAAAGATGGTGCTGCCACAGAGAAAGATGAGAGTACCGCCACCCCGAGCGATCTCGAACTCAAGCGACCGCCGCTGCGCAAACCAGTTAATAAAGGTAAAGGCTGGAGCAAGGAAGAGGAAGAAATCGAAACCGCCAAGGCGAAAGTTCCGGCCAAAGGCAAACGGGTCAAAACTGTCGTCATCGATGAGGATGATGAAGACGACGATCTCGATGGTAACGATAACTCGAATGAGACGATCGTCAGTCTGTCGATCGCAAGGCCTGCCAAACAGAAGATCGGTACTGGTGGCGGTATCCGTCCTGCAGCCGTACCGGCTCAGCGCAAGAGACCCGTAATGAAAGGGGATCAGCAGGCCAAAGAACGCGGTAATAACAACAAACGCGAGCAGAAAAATACGGTTGAAAAGCCCGAATCGATTACGCTCATGGGCAGCATTACCGTCCGCGACCTGGCGGAAATGCTGATGGTACCGGAAACCGAGATCGTCAAACAGCTCTTCTTCAAAGGGATTGCGATCAGCGTGACGCAAATCCTCGATGCGGGTACTGCCACGGCGCCTTG
>NZ_JANPGM010000622.1:0-11854 GCF_031423935.1 Chamaesiphon sp. VAR_69_metabat_338 | reverse complement strand
CCAGAGGCTGACGAATTGGAGGTATTGGCAACTCTCATCGAACTATATGAAGACAAATATTTTCCCATCGGATTGCCAAATCCGATCGCGGCAATCCAATTTCGATTAGAACAGTTAGATCGATCCGAACGAGATCTCGTGCCGATTTTTGGGAGCGAACATTTGGTAACAGAAGTTATGGCTCAACGTCAACCATTAACCCTGGAAATGATTCGCGCGCTCCATCATCATTTGGGTATCCCCGCCGATGTATTGTTGCAATATGTCGAATCATAGTCGATCGATATCGAATTAAATATATCAGCCAGATCGCGATCTCAATATTGCTGGCATTTGTGAAAATGGCGGCTGTCGATTAGGCTAAACATGTCGATCGTCGTGTAAGGTGGGCAGTGACGATCGTCATAGATTGCCAAACTACCCATCCCAAGATGCTGCTGCGGAATGAATACCTTAAAACAGCTCGCACCGCCACAGCGGCGCAGCTTGCTCGTGCTATTTGTCACGGGCTTATTATTTTGGATAAGTATTGCGATTTTATTACCGACACTACCGGCATATTTAGATGCGATCGGGATTAGTCAACAACAGATTGGGTTAATTATCGGTGCCTTTGCGATCGGTTTACTGGCCACCCGTCCGCTGGTGGGTAAATTAGTCGATAATAAAGGGCGCAAATTAGTCTTATTAATCGGGACAGCGGTAGTAGCGATCGCGCCATTGGGTTATCTAACCGTGACGGAGACGCCATTATTGATGGCGATTCGGGCATTTCACGGGATTAGTATTGCGGCGTTTACCACGGCTTACAGTGCCTTGGTTGTAGATTTGGCTCCCCCCAAACAACGCGGTGAAATCATCGGCTTGATGAGCTTGACAAACCCCGTCGGTGTGGCATTAGGCCCCGCGATTGGGGGTTATTTACAGGTGCATGGCTTATATCGAGAGATCTTTTGGATTTCGGTTATTAGTGGGGCGATCTCGTTTGCGGTGGCGACGCAGTTGCGTCACAATAAGCCAGAAATCGAGCTAGATCGCGATGAGCCAGCGCACATTTCGACATGGCAAATTTTGACTAATCCGGCATTAGCAATTCCGGCATTAGTATTGTTGCTGATTGGGTTTCCGTTTGGGGCGATTCATACTTTCTTGCCGTTATACATCCAGACGCTGCACGTCGATTTCAATCCCGGCTTATTTTACACGATCGCGGCGATCGCCAGTTTTAGTGCCAGATCGGTAATCGGCAGCAGATCCGATCGTTACGGACGCGGGGTCTTTATCGCTGGTAGTCTCTGTTGCTATACAGCGGGAGTTGCTTGTTTGGCGACGGCGCATAGTCAGTGGAGTTTTATGTTTGCCGCGATCTTCGAGGGCTTGGGCAGTGGGATACTCATCCCGATGACTGTTGCGCTGGTATCCGATCGATCTTTACCCCAACACCGAGGGCGAGTGTTGTCGATCTGCATTACGGGATTGGATTTGGGCATTGCGATCGCCGCACCTGTATTTGGATCGATCGCGGGTAGTGTCGGCTATGCGGGCATTTTTACGATCGGGACGGTGATGGCGATGGGTGCGATTGGCGTGTTTCTACGTTGGGGCAATCGGAGCTTGCGACATTCGATCGGGTTTAGTTTTGGTCGGGATCTCGATGTTTATCGGCGGGGGTAAGGATTAATTGATAATTGATAGTCGATCGCTTGGCGGTCTGGATGAGTTTTTAGCAGTTACCAAGTTTGTTAAAACACATCCCCGACTTCTCGAAGAAGTCAGGGATGTAGCAGCATCCTATCGGCAGCAACTTGGCTTATTTAGGAATTTTTCATGCGCTTGAGTTCTTCTTGCAAGGCTTCTACCTGCTTGCGCATCTGACTGATATGTTCGGGTGATTCGGTTGATGTAGCTGCTGGTTCGCTGTCAGTCACGATCTCGATCCGGCGCGGCTCGTTGGTTTTCTGCGGTCGATCGCTGGTCGGCGTTTGCGCTTGGTTTAAATTCTGTTGTTGGGCGGATTTAATCATCTCATCAACCAACTTGCGCGCTTCTTCGGTGGTAATTTCACCTTTGGCTACCATTTCATCGGTAAGCTTCTGGGCTTGGACGCCGATCGAGGACAGCTTCTCGCCAGCTTGTTCTCCAGCCGCAGTCGCCAGTCCTACCCCCAGGTAAAATGCTTTTTGAACGATATCGCCTAGACCAGCCATAATTAAATTTTGAGTGATAAGGTGAGAAGTGTTCGAGCTATCTATGCTTACTAAGATAACCGCTCGAATCGCCTAGTGGCTATGGTCTAATGGTACGGTTTGCCGATATTGTAGTGTCGGGCGGCAATTTTCGTCGTGTCTAAAAATTTTATGACCCGGAGACCACGCCTGTTATAAGCATCCCATGTTGCTGCTACCTTCCAGTCCTGACAAGGTTTGGGCGTTACGACCGCGTGGAGCCGAATCGCTTTCTATCATAGCATGAAACATGGCAATTTTCACGAGCGGTCGTAGTGAAGAATCGTTCTGGTTGCTGATAACCTAGATATTCATGCACCTAAATATCCGCGCCACCGCTTATGCTGCGAACATCGCCATTATCCCTCGCATATCTGCTCAAACATCATCGTGAAACTGTCGCTGCCGCAGGTTGTGCGGTGTTGCTGCTCTGCGGCTGGTTAGTCTTGCAATTTACCGCCACTGGCGCGAGTTTGCAGGTGGTGGGCTTGGTGTTATTGCTATTGGCATATCTAGTCGGCGGCTATGGCAGCGCGATCGAGGGGTTGACGACGCTGTGGGCAGAACGGGAATTAGATGTCGATTTGCTGATGATCGTCGCGGCTCTGGGTGCGGCGGGACTGGGCTGGTGGCAGCAGGAATACGGGCTAATTGTCGATGGTGCGGTGTTGATTTTAATTTTTGCGATTAGCGGTGCGCTCGAAGGGTATGCGATGGCGCGGACGGAGCGGAGTATTCGCAGTCTGATGAGTCTGACGCCGGATTTGGCTCGTGCGATCGTGTCGGGAATCGAACGGGAAACACCGATCGACAGGTTGCAAGTTGGGGATATTTTACTAGTGAAACCTGGGGAATTGATTCCGACGGATGCGATCGTCATTGAGGGAATTAGTAGCATCGATCGATCTGCAATTACGGGTGAATCGATTCCGGTGGCAACGACGATCGGCGATGAGGTATTTGGTGGCACGATTAATGGCAATGGTGCTTTGAAATTACAAGTCCATCAACCGCCTGCCAGCAGTTTGATTCAGCGGATTATTACCCTAGTCCAGCAAGCCCAAACTGCGACTCCTGCATCTCAAGCTTTTATCGAAAAATTCGAGCGGGGTTACGCCAAGGTTATTGTCATTGCGGGGCTATTGTTGGCGACGTTGCCACCATTTTTGTGGCACTGGACTTGGGAAACGACGATCTATCGCGCGCTGATTTTTTTGGTGGTAGCGTCACCTTGTGCGTTGATGGCGGCGATTATGCCGACGCTACTGTCGGGTATTGCCAATGGTGCCCGTCAGGGGATTTTATTTAAAGGTGGGAATACGCTCGAAGCGATCGGTCAAGTTCAGGCGGTGGCGTTTGATAAGACGGGCACGCTGACGATGGGTAAATTGGCAGTTGTCGAGATTATCCCGATCGAGCGTACCGCTACTGAGGAAATCCTGCAACTGGCAGCAGCAGTCGAAAGTGGCTCTGAACATCCGATCGGGCGGGCGATCGTCACGGCCACTCAAATTCAAAATCTAGCCTTCGATCCGGCGACGGAGATGATGGCTAGTCCTGGGTTGGGGATAACTGGCACGCTCTGGGGGCAGTCGATCGCGGTCGGGAAGACGCAATTGATGTCCGAGGTCATCAGAGCCAAGATTGCCGATCGTCACGCCTTAATCGACGCCCTAGCAGCCACTGGTAAGACGATCGTCTGGGTAGCTTGTGGTGAGGAATTGTGCGGTGCGATCGCGCTGGCGGATACAGTCCGACCCGAAGCCTTAGCCTTAATTCAACAGTTACAGCAGATGGGTATCGCCCAAGTTATGCTGACTGGCGATCGGATTGAGAGTGCGCAGGCGATCGCCCAAGAGTTAGGTATAACTGAGGTATATGCAGATTTATTACCTGAAGATAAGGTAAATATCGTTAAAAGATTACAAGCAGAATATCGAGCGGTGGCGATGGTGGGCGATGGGATTAATGATGCTCCCGCGCTTGCTACCGCGAATGTGGGGATTGCGATGGGTGGAGTCGGGAGCGATGTGGCACTGGATACGGCAGATATCGTCTTGATGACTGATTCGCTCGATAAACTGGCACGCGCGATCGAGTTAGGCCGCCGGACGCAACGAATTATCAAACAAAATATTGCCTTTGCTTTATCTTTTATTTTGCTGTTATTAATCGGCAATTTTATGGGCGGTATTAATATGCCCTTGGGCGTATTCGGGCACGAAGGATCGACGGTATTGGTAACTTTAAGTGGTTTGCGGTTGTTGCGATGAGCGGGGTCGATGTAAATTTAGAGTCATTTCGATCGATAGCTATTTAGCAAAGATCGATATTCAATTCTGACTCAACCAGGCTTCTAAATCGGCACCAGATGTAAAGTCTAATAGAGCTTCACCTAAAGATTCGATGCGATCTATCTCTAAAGCTAAAACTCTTGCCTGAACTTGTGGCGAGAGATTCCCTAACTTCCGATTTAGTTGCTTGATTACTAATGCTTTTTCCTGCTGTCGTCCAATTTCTAGACCCTCAGCCTTAGCTTCCTGATAAACTCGCGTCTGTTGTAACTCAATCCCTAACATCGCATCCACCTCATCTCTACTCAAGTTGCTGAACTTGTAAACCATAATCGTTGATATCAGGTTCATTATATCCGCTCTTTCTAGCGAACGATCGATTAAGCCTCTAGCTTGAGTTGTGGCGTCATCGCCTTCTAGTGTAGTCAGTACCATCAAACCCAAACCAGTTGGTAGCTCCTCTACTTTACCTAACTCATCCAAATAAATCCGTCTAATCCGTCCGGTATCTAGCAACTCCTGTACCATTTCAGTGCGAGATTGCTCCACGGTTCGAGTTGGATAAATTACCACAGCTTGCCAATTAGCAAATCGTTCGCGATTACGATAAGTATAAATAGAAATCTCACTCATCATCCGTTCATATAGCAATTCATCCAGTTGAAACTGCACCTCACATATATAAATTATTCCTGATGGATCTGGCGGAATAAATACTCCATCAATTCTAAAAGCCGTTTCCTTAACCTCAATCGATTCAAAAATGTACTCGTTAGCCCGATCTGGAAGTTGAGGTAATAGCTCAAATAACAAAGCAGGGTACTGACGAAATAACTGGTAAAAAATCGAATCGCGACGCATGAACTAGGAATGAATGTTTACTCGTACTTTAACATTTAATAGATTTAATTTATGGCGATCGATCCAGCCCAATACCAAGAGTTACGCTGTTATCATTAACACGATTGGTTGTGGCGATCGCGACAGATGCAGCGGATGCTTATGATGTCAATGAACCACTAGGTGAGCGGGATGATTCTTCATACTCATATAGACTGTTTGAATCGATAGGAGCCGCTATTTCTTCACGATCTCCTTCAGTAGTGGCGGTAGCAATTTCCTGCGTCCAGCGGATGATTTTGGCCGATAGTTCGTCTTTGCGGACGGGTTTGGAGAGGAAGTCATCCATCCCAGCCAACATCGCTAATTCGCGGTCTTCTTTCATGGCACTGGCAGTGAGGGCGACGATCGCCGTATGGCGCAGTTTGCCCTCGCGGAGCCGGATTTCTCTAGTGGCGGCGTAGCCATCGAGTCGCGGCATGTGACAATCCATCAGAATGACGTCATAATCGCGATCGGCAATTTTGGCGAGGACTTCTTCACCGTCGCACGCCAGATCGGCGGCATAGCCCAAGTTTTTGAGTTGATTGAGGGCAACTTTTTGGTTGACTTTATTATCTTCAGCGACGAGGATGCGGAGCTTGGAGCTAGGAATGGCTGCTGCTGGTTGGATTTGGGGCGGCTTGGGATCGGAGATCGCTTCAAAGGAGGGGAAATCGGGTGCTGGTGTAAGGACATTTTGTTCGACACAGCGATTGAGCAAGGCTAGCGGCTTGGCGGGTTTGAAGGCATAGCTGGCGATCTCCGATCGTTGTTGGAGCAGTTGGGCGCGATCGTATTCATTGAACCCGATGGTCGTGACGATCCGCAGATTTGCGAGTTCGGGATAGTGACCGATCTGTTCTGGTAGTGTCGTATTGGGCGCGTCGGCGAAGCAGAGATCGGTAATAAGGCTGGCAAATGGTTGCCCGACAGCAGTGGCAGCTAGCAGTAGATTCATGGCTGCAGTGCTGGTGGTGGTAGTAGTGACGATCGCGCCATAATGTTCCGCCGCTGAGGCGATCGCATGGCGACTGTGATCCCACTTGCCAGCAATCAGTAAGCGTTGACCATGAAGCGTTTGGGCGAGGTGGCGACTCTGGCTCAGTTCGGCGTTCATCTCTGGGGTCAGGATCGCGCGGGTACAGGTTAAGGTAAACCAAAAGATCGACCCCGCCCCAGGGGCACTAATTACGCCAATCTCGCCACCCATCATCTCGATCAACCGCTTGGAAATGGCTAATCCTAAGCCCGTGCCCCCATACTGCCGCGTGGTAGAGGAGTCAGCTTGCGAAAAGGATTGAAAGATTTTATCTTGACTGTCGGTATCGATGCCGATCCCCGTGTCTTGAACCTGGAAGTAGAGGGTCGTTTGCCGGGAGGTAGTAGCGATCGCGCTGACATCGATCGAGACGCCGCCGCGATCGGTAAATTTGATCGCATTACCGATTAAGTTGGTCAAAATTTGCCCCAAGCGCGTGGGGTCGCCCTGTAAACGAGCGGGGATGGTAGGTTCGATCCGACAGCTCAATTCGATGCCTTTAGAATAAGCATTATTGGCTAAAACATCGATCGTTTGTTCGACGGTATCGGTAAGATTGAAATCGATTTCTTCGAGATGGAGTTCGCCAGCTTCGATTTTAGAGAAATCGAGAATCTCGTTGATAATATTTAGTAAATTATCCGAGCTACACCGGATGGTTTCGACAAAACTGCGCTGTTCTTCATTGAGTCTGGTATCTAGTAATAACTCGGTGAAGCTAATAATGCCATTCATCGGCGTCCGAATTTCATGGCTCATATTTGCCAAGAACGCGCTCTTCATTTTACCGGCAGATTCAGCTAACTGGCGAGCTTTTTCCAGAGCGATATTTTCTTTGGTTAATTCTTGGCGACTGTGGCGTTCGCGCTCGATCAATAATGATTGAAGTTGCTTTGATGTCGTAATATCTTCGATCGCCAACAAAAAGCCCGAAACGACAGCAATATCTTCGATCTTCTTACCATCGATGATATCGCGTTGAATTTCTTGCCAGTTGAACAAAGCTTCGATTTTGAGTGTAAAAAACTTATCTTTGTACCGGACTTCCTTAGCTGGCAAACTTTGGTAAGTGTGCAAATCGGCGAGATGTTCTTCCCATTCTGTCGCTGTCAACCATTGGGGCACCAAGCAGTGCTGAATCTTATCACCGATATTAATACTCAAAAGCTGGGACGCGACCGAATTACAAAACCAGACCGTGCCATCCAATTCGGTGGCGAGTAGTCCCATCGATAAGCTGTGGGCGATCGCGGTTTGGGCAGATTGGGCGCGGCCTAATTCGGCAGCTAGGGTGGCTAATTTCGCTACTTTGCCGACCGGAATCGGCGGTAATGTAGGTCGGTCGCCAGCGCGGGGCGTATGGGCGACGAGATTGATTTGATGGGTTTGCCACAGCCTGTCGATTTCGCGCTTGACCAAAAAGTCGGTGTATTGGCGTTCGCAGTAAGCGACGCCCAAGCTGGTCAATACTGCCAGGGTAATGGGGGCGGTCACTGGCAGCAAATAATTATTCGCTAACGCTACAGTGACGATCGCCAGCCAACCGCCACTCAAGCCAACTACGGCCAGCAAGCGTTGGCCGTGAGTAAGCCGGCTCAAGCGATCGCTCAAGAACGGACTGAGGCCGAAGAGGCATATTAGGATCCATTCCCAGGGCACCAGTTGTAACTGGGCATGTTGGAGGAGATTATCGACGATCGCGGCATGGAGATAAATACTGGCCGCGCCTTCGGCTCGATCGAAGGGGGTATCGATGCGATGGGCACTATTCCCCGCCACCCCGACTAAAACAATTTTGTTATTAAATCCTTTTTCAAGTTGTTGCTTAGTGCGTTCGTCTTGAGGTTCGAGAATCGAACTCAACGAATAGTGGTTGACCTTGGCAACTTTCCCCGGCCAATTAATCCAGAAATTACCCTCATTTGCCGGACGTTGGATTTCTGGAGTATTGCTGAGATTATGACCTTCGACAGCCATCCACGCGAGTGAATAAACCCGATTTTTATAAGATTGAATCTGACGAATCGTGCCGTCGTGACTTTTGATTTTATCGATATGACCGACAGCTTGGGCGGCTGCTTTCAATCTGCGCGTCGGCAAGATCGGCGTATTGCGTCCATCCCAACTTTGAGCGAGCACGACCGCTTTATGCTGATTGATTGCCGCAACTAATTCATCATCTTCGGGGGTACGATCGCTGAAGATCTGCTCGAAGGCGATCGTACTAGCATTATATTTAGTCAGGATTTTTACTAACTTGGCATAGTACGATCGATTGTTTGGTAAATCTCGATATTTGGCAATACTCGCATCATCGATTTCTACCACCACTACCCGATCGTCCCACGCTCTTTGGCCGCGCAATTGGGTCAACCGATTGTAAGCAAAATCTTCCATCGGTGCGGTCGCACCGAGTTGCACCAAGCCGATCGCGATCGCGGCGGCAATTGGCCCTGGCAACCATCGCCATCCAGAGCGCAACTGGTCGGGCAACTGTGCCGAAAGATGAGTAAATCGGGTGAGATAGTTCAAGATGAATGAGGTGAATTCGGTATACGGTGGGGATGAGTAAACGCAGTAACAACCCAATCGCGATCGGTTATCGTAGTTTTAATTAGAATAACTGGAATCTAAATACTTTGAATCGGCAACATAGCGGTTAAAACTTGCTTAATTAGCGGATCTGAGACTAATGTTTGAGTTGAGTCGGATGGCTGATATTCGATCGTTTTGGTGGCCCCGATTTGGATCGGGAGAATAAATACGCCTTTACCAGCTTGGACTTTTTTATCGGATTTAAGTGCCGCGACGATCCGATCGATATTATCTGCTGCGATGGCGATCGGTAATGCGGCAACTGCTAAACCGGCTTTTTGCAAGACGGCCTGCTGACGGCGAGCATCCGTTGCCGACCATAGCTTGAGTTGCACTGCCAGTTCGCCAGCGGCGAGCGTCCCGAGGGCGACAGCTTCGCCATGATTGACGACTTTGTAGCCAGTCACACTTTCGATCGCATGACCGATCGTATGTCCGTAGTTGAGAGTTGCGCGCAATCCTTTTGTTTCATGCTCGTCTTTGCTCACTACATCAGCCTTCGCCCGTGCAGACCGGATCAGAATAGTGGCCAGTAGTTCGGGATCGATTTCGTCCTGTTTGAGGCTGGAAGACTGTTCCAGCAATTCAAATAACTCTGGATCGCCGATAATTCCATACTTGATGACTTCCGCCATCCCTGCGCGAAATTCCCGAGCGGGGAGCGTCGCTAAAACTTGGGGATCGGCCAGCACCAAGCGCGGCTGGTGAAAGGCTCCAATCAGATTTTTCCCCCGAGGATGATTGACGCCAGTTTTCCCCCCGATCGACGAATCGACCATCGCTAACAAGGTCGTCGGTACTTGCACCACGTTCATCCCCCGCAGCCAAGTAGCGGCTGCAAAACCCGTCATATCTCCGATCACCCCACCGCCCAGAGCTACCAGCGTTGAGGAGCGTTCTAGGCCATTTGCGAGAGCATGGTCGTAGATTTTCTCGATCGATCTGAGGGTTTTATATTCCTCGCCATCGGGTAATTCGCAATAGGAAACCTCAAACTGGGCACCAGCGAGTGCGGCGCGCGCGCGTTCGCCATATAGCCCAAATACGGTGGGATTAGAAACGATTGTCACCTTCTCGCCGAGCTTGGATCGATCGCTATTTTGTGCCGCCTGCTCAGACTGGACGCGACGTAACTCTACACCCAAGCGATCGAGATTGCCACTCTCGATCGAGATTTCATAACTACGTTCGCCATCTACGCCTAAATTAACTTGAATCATTACTTCTATGAACGGTAGGGTGGAGAGTTGAAAGTTGAAAGTTTAAAATTACGACTGACGATCGGGCTTTTCGGCTTTGCCGTTCGCGCAGCGTCTCCCCAGGAGAGGGTTGAGCGAGCAAAAACGCTTGACCTGAATTCGCTGCCGCTCTCATCAGCTAATCCGCAGGGTTGCAAGCGATCGAGAACGGGGATGTCAAATCGGGGCTAAAAAGCGATCGAATGCGATCGCTACTGGCGTGCGGCAAATTAAATCTGGCCAACTGCTCGCCCGTAGTTTAAATTGTAGATCCATCAAGACCACGATCCGAACCGATCGTTGTTGTTGAGTTGTTTAACAGATAGAGTCGATCTCTAGCCGCTAGGCTCCAGTCAGTGATTTAATGGTACTTGAATAGTTAGTTATTATTTGTGGAGTTTTAGAGCTATGTCTGGCGCGATCGTCTATCTCGGGTTTATCGGTGTAATGTTTGGCATTGCGATGGGTCTATTTTTTGGCCTCAAATTTGCCAAAATCATTTAGGATCGATGGCTAGTCATGCGGTGACTAGTCAATTTACCCAGCTTTATTACAATTTACCTCACCACGTTGTCGCACTCATGAAATCCTACCTCGCTGCTGCTGTGCAGATGACCAGCCTACCGGATCTAACCAAAAATCTGGCTGCTGCTGAAGAATTAATCGAATTAGCCGTTCGGCGAGGTGCCGAGTTAGTCAGTCTGCCCGAAAACTTTGCGTTCTTGGGTACAGAAGAAGAAAAGATCGAGCAAGCTGAAGCGATTGCGACTCAAACCGAGAAGTTTCTCAAAACCACTGCCCAAAAGTTTCAAGTGACGCTCGTCGGTGGTGGCTTCCCCGTTCCTGTCGGGACTCAGGGCAAGGTTTATAATACGGCGTTGCTAGTCGGCCCTAACGGTGAAGAACTCAGCAGATATGAAAAGGCACATTTGTTTGATGTCGATCTCCCCGATGGCAATACCTATCGCGAGTCCAGTACGGTGATGGCGGGGATGAAGTTGCCAGATGTGTATCATTCCGAGCAATTAGGTGGGATTGGTTTATCTGTCTGCTATGATGTCCGGTTTCCAGAGTTATACCGCCATCTATCGAAATTAGGGGCGGATGTGTTGTTCGTACCGGCAGCTTTTACCGCTTACACGGGTAAAGATCACTGGCAGGTGTTGCTCCAAGCACGGGCGATCGAAAATACTTGTTACGTAATTGCGCCTGCCCAAACTGGCACTCACTATGCGATGCGGCAAACTCACGGACATGCGATGATTATCGGCCCTTGGGGGGTGATTCTGGCTGATGCTGGGGATCTGCCTGGGGTGGCGATCGCGGAAATCAGTCCGACGCGGTTGGCGCGGGCGCGGGCGCAAATGCCGTCGCTGCAACATCGGGTTTTTGCTTGATCTAGTGGCAGTTAAGGTACTGGGATGGTTGAACTAGTGTTGCTGCGAAGATTACTAGTTCTGATTCATTCGTTACTGGGCGTAGGTTGTCATCATTCGATTGTTAATGGTTAAGCGTGGCGGCAAACAATCGATACTTGTACTGTGCCACTTCTCTTTGTGAGGACAGAACCCGGATCTGGGG
>NZ_JANPGM010000621.1:0-3701 GCF_031423935.1 Chamaesiphon sp. VAR_69_metabat_338 | reverse complement strand
CAAGACCCAGACTAGTGGTGCGATCCACGGCGTACCCTGGACTTGCCACAGTTGCCAGCCATCATAGCGGTGATTGAAGAAATAAATAATCAGGATAGTCGCAAATGGAATACTCACCAATGCGAATATGACTCGATACAGTCGCGCGCCAATTTTGGCTTCAGCCCAAGGGCGTAATGCCGCTAAGCCGCTATGGGCGATCGCAAAACCGAGTAGTAACCCAAGGATAATGCCGTGGCTGGCGATCGATGATTCTGGAGGCATGAGGTGGGGTTGGGAGTTGGGAGTTGGGATTGTGGGGGAAGAGAAAGGGGATAAGTTGAATTTGCTAGCTGGATAGGGGCATTCTAAGCTTAGCGGGTGTGGCGGCGATCGACGATCGCTGACTTTTGACAACTTTTACAAGATTATTCGCTGCAACTAATTTTCTTCCCTATCTATGTTAGAGCAAGCTGCTGATGCACTCGATCGTCAAGACTATGATACTGCTGCCAAGTTGATTGCCATTCTCAGCGCAGAGCGACCGGACGATCTCCTGGTTCGACTGTACGCGGCAAAATTGCAAGCAGCGACAGATCGACTCGATGATGCACTGCAAGGTTATCGGTTAGTGCTCCAACAAGCTGTCAATCCCAAGCTGGTGGCGGAAGCGCGGAGCGGCATCGAGCGGATCGATCTTCTGCAAGCGCAAAACCGAGCGGACGAATTAGAGATCGCTCGATCGGGGATTGAGGAGCGGAGCGAACCAGGTTTTCTAGTCCTAGAACCGATGTCTGCCGACCAAAAGCAAGCGACTTTCAAGCAGTTTGCAACGATTATGAATCTCGACCCATATAGTGCCAGACTTCAGCTTCCCAGTCGGGGGTGGCGACTGTATCGAGTCGGACAGATGGGTCGATTAGCCTTTTTACGCGATCGCCTCCTCAAAGCTGGAATTCCGTGTTTTTGTGTTTCACAACATGATACACAGCAAGTATTTGTGTTTCAGGTCAATCATTTGCAATCTTTTCACCCGCAAGCAGAGATTGTCTGCACGGACGATCGATCGGAACTGCGGACGCTGAAATTTGACTGGTCGGAAGTTACCCAAATCGTGACGGGAATGCTGCCAATTTTTGAAGAGGTCGTAGAAATCGACGGGCGCAATCGCACGCGTCGCAAAGCCAAAATCCTCGACTACGTGAGCATCTACGACCTCCAATTACGCGATCGTCGCACGATCTTCCGACTCTGCGCGCAGACTTACGATTTTTGTGACTATAAGCAGTCAATTACGCAAAAGCGGCACCCCCTCATGAGCGAACCGCGAAATCGATCGGGTGCCAATTTAGGCGGAGTGCTCAATGGGGATCGCATTCCGGTTACTAGCCGCGACAACTGGAAAAATGTTATCTCCCAAATTTCCGAACAAATTTCCGAACAAATTTCCGAACATCAGACCCAGAGCAGTTTTACGCCATTTGCCGAAACGGCGATCGGTTATCCAGAACTACTACATCGAATCGACCCCCATCTGGAATTACTGCGGCGCGCGGATAGCATGTGGGATCGTGCTTTTCACCTCTACAGTACCTTGGCAATGTGTCGCGATCGAGATGCCACTCGGCTCTAATCCCCTCGGCTGAGGGGATCTGCTACTAAAACACTGGTTGCTTGTTACTTACTACTTGACTCGGCAGCTTTTTCAGTATTGGGTTTCTCAGCACTAGGTTTCTCAACACTGGGTTTTTCTGGCTTGCGCTCCGCTGCCGTCGCTTTAAAAGCTTTTGGTTTCTCCATCTGGCGCGCTAAATCCACAAATTGGCGCATGTTCGCACCAGGACGCCGGCGACCGCTATTAGAGGACGGCTTGATAAGGTAGTCAGTGGCAAAGTTGGTAATGGTTGGCTGTGGTGGTGCCGCAACTGGTGTTGGTGCTGGCTCGGCTTTAGGTGCTTCTGCTTTCTTTGCGGCTTGAGCTGCTTTTTTGTCGGCTTTAACTTGCTTGGGATCTGCTTTGGCTGCGGGTGCTGCTGCTACTGCTGCGGGTGCCACTGCGGCGGGTGCTGCCGGTGGAACTACTAGATCCGCCTTAGCTGGTGTTTTTGCTGGTGCTTTCGCTGTAGATGTGGATTTAGCATCATCATCTTCTAGTTGGAGATAGAAGCCATCATTTTTCTTGCCAAAAAACTTTTTAAAAAACACGGTAATTTATCTCTCTCAATACATAAATTAAATTATCAATTTTGACAGCTAGTAAGCGCAAGATAAGCTTACAAACTTTAACAAAAATTTACCGATCGCGCGAACAGAGCCAGTTTCTAAACTGTCATGCGGCGATCGATCTGTGCCAGCGGGCCACCTTAGAATTGAAACCATCAACTACATTTTAGACTCTCAATGCTCGATAACATATCAGGATCGCTGCCGATTGCTGACATCAGTCATCTGCTCCCTCGCAATCCAGTGCTGCTCGTCCACGGACTAATGGATACGAGTTATAAGATGCGCAAGATTGCCACTCATTTGCGAGGGTTGGGGTGGCAAGTTGCCGATATCGATCTGACTGCTAATAATGGCGATACGCCGCTAGAAGTATTAGCTCAACAATTGGCTATCAAAATCGAGCGGATATTCGCACCGCAGCAACCGATCGATCTGTTAGGTTTCAGTATGGGTGGATTGGTAAGTCGTTATTACGTTCAACGATTAGGTGGAATCGATCGCATCCAGCGATTTGTGACGATTTCCACACCCCATCGCGGTACGATTGCGGCCAATTTTTCTACGCGGTGCGGTTGTATCCAAATGCGTCCCGAACATAATTTTATTCGAGATTTAAATCGAGATGTCGATCGCTTAAAGAAGCTCAATTTTACTTCTTTATGGACGCCGTTCGATCTGATTATTCTCCCGCCGAGCAGTTCGCAGCTAGGCATTGGTACGGAATTACAGATTCCCGTCCTGACGCATCCGCTCATGGTTGCCGATCGACGAGTACTGGCAGCGATCGTTTCAGCTTTATCTCAACCTGTCAAATCACCGATTTGAGTAAAATCTTTAGCACCGAAAATAGCTGCTTCGTGACGATAATATTTGAATTCTAATAAGTTGGCAAACGGATCTATTAAAAAGAACGTGCGATGTTCGGTGAGCGAACCAGAGAAACGATGCTTGGCGGCCTGGTAAAAGCTTAATTGACAGGATTGCGCGCGATCGTGTAATCCTTGCCAATCAGCTAAAGTTGGAAAGACAATCCCAAAATGGCGCGGATAAATACCCTGCTGTGGATCGAGGGTTTCATCGGCAACATGAGCGACTAATTGATGTCCGTAGAGGTTTAAAATCAGCGAGTTAACTGTTTCTCTACCGACGCTACAACCCAATCCATCGACGTAAAACTTTTTGGTGTCTGGGATATTGGCGATCGGAAAGGCTAGATGAAAGATGAATTCATTCATGAAGATTAGCGGGGAGCGGGGAGTGACTGAAATCGCGCTGAGGTTCCCGTCTGTCTTGTCTCGCTGTCTTGACCCAAACACATGCGGAGGGAACCTCCGCGTGATTTGGGTCGCTGTCTGGTCTTGTCTCGCTTCCATCGCCTTTGAAACCCGACCGGAGCGAGCCGCTGACCCAAACACATGCTCCTCCACTCTCCGCGTGATTTGGGTCGCATAATCCGGGAGCGGCGCATCGACAAAGGAGGGAACCTCCCGGTTGTG
>NZ_JANPGM010000620.1:0-5294 GCF_031423935.1 Chamaesiphon sp. VAR_69_metabat_338 | reverse complement strand
CGTCGATAGTGTGGTGTTAGCGAATCGGAGCGGGTTACAGATCGATCGTCAACATGCGCTGATGTACGTAGGACTGGAAGCTGTCGCGATCGTCTTATTATCTGCGGTGCAAAAGGGATTAGTTATCAGTCAATCGTTACTGCGAGTACTGCTAGCGCAACGCGTCAATGAATCGATTCTTGAAAAAGCCTTGACATTGGATCTGGCACATTTTGAAGATTCTGAATTTTACGACAAGATGAGTCAGGCGCGATCGCAAGCCTCCAGCCGTCCGTTATCGCTGATTACGCGCACGTTTGGGCTGTGTCAGTCCGCATTGACCCTGATTACTTTTAGCGGCTTGCTATGGCGATTTTCGGGGTGGGCGGTGGTGGTGCTGATTGTGGCAGCAATTCCAGCGTTTATTGCTGAGACGCGGTTTTCCGAACATGCCTTCCGGTTGTTTCGCTGGCGATCGCCCGAAACTCGCCAGCAACATTATTTAGAGACATTACTAGCACGCGAAGATTATGCCAAAGAGGTGCAACTCTATCAGCTCGGTGACATGCTGTTGCAGCGGTACCGCAATATCTTCAATATGCTTTATAAGGAAGATCGCAATCTAACGATTAAAAAAGGCATTTGGGGCTATTTATTAGGCTTGCTGAGTACGATCGCATTTTATGGAGCTTATGCATGGATTATCATCGAAGCGATCGCGGGCATTATTACCTTGGGTGAAATGACGATGTATTTGATTGTTTTCAGACAGGGACAATCTACTTTTGCATCGGCTCTAACTTCGATCGGGGGCATGTATGAAGATAATCTATATTTAGCCAATCTCTACGAGTTTTTAGACCAACCGATGCCCCAATCGCAAGGTCGCATTACACGCGGAAATGTGCGAGATGGGATTCGCTTTGAGAATGTTTCGTTTAGTTATCCTGGTAGCAATCGACCAGTTTTAAATAATATCTCACTGCATCTGCCACTCGGTGAAAAACTCGCGATCGTTGGTGAAAATGGTTCGGGAAAAACTACCCTAATCAAGCTATTAACCAACCTATATACGCCCACCAGCGGCAGAATTTTACTCGATGGTGTCGATCTAAGAGATTGGGATGTCGATGTATTGAGACGCAGAATTGGGGTAATCTTTCAGAACTTCGTTCAATATCAATTTACAGTCGGGGAAAATGTGGGTGTGGGCGATGTCGAACATCTCGACGATCGCAAAGAATGGGACATCGCGGCTAATAAAGGGATGGCAAAACCCTTTATCGACACCCTCCCTGAAAAATTCGATACCCAGTTAGGTAAATGGTTTAAAGGCGGTCAAGAATTATCCGGCGGACAATGGCAAAAAATTGCTCTAGCGCGAGCATTTATGCGATCGGATGCAGATATTTTGATCCTCGACGAACCGACTGCGGCGATGGATGCCGAGGCGGAAATGAATATTTTCAATCATTTTCGATCGCTCACTCAAGATCGAATGGTAGTCTTGATTTCGCATCGGTTTTCGACGGTGCGAATGGCAGATAAAATTGTGGTGATGGCAAGTGGAGAAATTATCGAGCAAGGTTCGCACGCGCAGCTACTCCAAGCTGGCGGACGTTACGCTCATTTGTTCTCGCTTCAAGCCGCAGGTTATCAGTAAGTTGATAATTGATAATTGATAATTGCTAATTGATATAGCTAAGATTTTTAGGACGTTTTTTTGTTAGTCCGCGCAGCGGCTCGCAACCGGGAGGTTTCCTCCCGGATTATGCGAGACAAGACAGGCGGACTTTGCATCACCAGCGGCTGCTTGGTGCAACACATGCGGAGGAAACCTCCGCGTGATTGCATCCGTGATTTCAATCGCTGTGTCCTAATAGCCTTGGCGACTGCTATAACTAGTAAATGTCCCCGATTTCTCAAGGAGATCGGGGACATTGTGTTAATGCTCGGTATTTAATATTCGGGACTAGATCGACTATCGATTAATTTAACGATTGCGACGGATGCTGTTAATGACAGTCGTGCCGTTGTTTTGAATAGTTGTGTTGCGATTACCTTGGACATCAACAGCTTGAGTATTAGAGACAGCAGTACCAGTGCTGCTAGTAGTGCGCCGACCAGTTTGGGAATTGCTGACGCCAGTGGTGTTATTTTGGTAAGTACTGTTACGATCGCCAGTGATAATCGCGCTTTGATTGCTGTCAACAACAGTTGCAGTATCGGCATGAGCGGGGAGCGATAAACCGATGGAAACGAAGCTTAAACCGACGACGAGAATAGATTTGAAGTTCATGATTTAGATTTCTATTGAGTAAGTGAGTTAATTACAATTGAAAAATGTTGAGATAGGCGATCGCAAATGAAGTGTTTTGCAACCGCACTAAGGATGATTAGCGAGTGCGGCGGATAGTGTTAATGACAGTCGTACCGTTGTTTTGAATAGTGTTGTTGCGGTTGCCTTGGACATCAACAGCCTGAGTGTTTGAAGCCGCAGTACCAGTGCTGCTAGTAGTGCGCCGACCAGTTTGTGAATTGCTGACGTCAGTGGTGTTATTTTGGTAAGTGCTGTTGCGATCGCCAGTGATAATTGCGCTTTGATTGCTATCAACAACAGTTGCGGTATCAGCATGAGCGGGGAGCGATAAACCGATGGAAACAAAGCTGAGACCGACAACGAGGATAGATTTGAAGTTCACGATCGAATATTCCTAATGAGTGAGTTATTAAAGATTTACTTACACTTGAGACTACAAATCTTTTTGATTAATTCCGTAAAACTTCGAGATATAATTTCAACTTTAATCTGAGTTTTGGCGGTGTTAACTAGAGTGTTTATTGTGTCTGTTGCGCTCGTACTGATAACTACAGATCGAGATATTCACTTTCCAGAAATATTGCTAGCTAAAATTAGAATTATCCTTAAATCGTGGTGAAATCCTTGCGGTGATAGGGATTATTTGTATCGATCGATTGAGAATATTGCAGATTTTGTCGTGAGGCTAAAAGTTTTCACTAATAACAGCACACTTTTGGCAATCGCTGTTTGCGATAGATCGCTGCTCGTTAACACTACTGTATTATGATTACCTGAGTTAATGAAGGTCGAGATCGTGAAATATCCACTAATTCTAATTTGCCTTACGACGATCGGACTATCTGCAAATATCGCTACTGCTAAAAGTAGTGCCCAAGTAAAACGCATCGCCCAAAGTGTTACCGTCTCGATCGAGAACCAGCAGATCCAAGAAGTCGGATCGGGATTTATCATTCAGCGGCAAGGCAATCTTTATACGATCGTCACCAATCGGCATGTTGTTTGCAAGATTACGAATACCCAACAGTGTGCTACTCCGCCCGCAGCCGCCAGCTATATCATCACAACTCCTGACGGCCAAAAACATCCAGTTGCGGCTCCAGCAGTCAAGATTTTGGGTGCGGATGTGGATTTGGCGATCGTCCAGTTCCGCAGTCCTAAACAATACGCGATCGCTCAAATCGATACTTCCGCCAGTCTCAAAGCGGATGATGTCATCTATACCGCTGGCTTTCCCGCGACCAAACCAGGATTTCAGTTCAATGACGGTCAAGCATTGGTTGTCGTTAGGAATAGAATGCCTGAAGATCGGGGCGGGTATACGATCGGTTATGATGCGATGACGTTGCCAGGAATGAGTGGCAGTGCCGTCTTCGATCGCGAAGGGCGCGTCGTTGCCATTCACGGACAAGGCGATCGCTATCGCAACAAAGCGACACTCGTTGCTTTTGATAATGGTCAAGAAGGCATGAAAGTCGGTATCAATCGGGGGATTCCGGTCGAGATTTTAATACGCGCACTCCAGCAGATTGGCGTCAATATTGGTAGCGTGCCGCTTGCTGCTGTCGATAGTCAGACTAATGCTGATGAATATGTCCTCAGAGGCTATAGTAAGTGGATCGAGTCTAATGATGATACCGATCCGAGTGAGATCGGATCCAAACGGCGGGCGGCGATTCAATTTTACGATCGGGCGATCGCCTTAAATCCCAAACAAGCAAAAGCTCATCTCTTGCGGGGGTTTGCGTACTTGCAGTTGCAAGAGTTTGACAAAGTAATGCCAGACTACGATCTGGCGATCGCCAATAATGCCAAATATGCGATGGCTTATTACGCCCGAGGCAATTTTAAACTAGTCAAACTGAAAAATTTTGCCAGCGCACGCTCCGACTACGATCGAGCGATCGCGCTCAAACCGACATTCTCGGGCGTATATCTCAATCGCGGCGATGCCAAACTCCGCATGGGCGATTTTCAGGGCGCGCTGGTAGATACAGATCGGGCGATTTCGATCGAGCCAGACAATCCGACTTATTATGCATTGAGAGTGTTAGTCAAACTAAAACTCAACGATCGATCGGGTGCCACAGCCGATCTCGATCGGATCCTCAAAGTCGATCTCGATGCCACTGGTGTCCCGCGCAGTCCGGCGAGTTACTACTTCAGCGGCACTTTGAAAAAGAATTTCTTTGAAGATCGATCGGGCGCGCTCGAAGATTTAGGGCGGGCGAGAGACATGTGCCAGGAATTAGAGATCGCCGATGGTTCGCTCGTCAACGCGATCGAGGTGCAACTCGCCGAATTAGGGGTAACGAATCGGTTTAAATAAGGTTGTCGATCTGGGTAAATTTATTTGCTTAAAATTCTGGCGATCGCTCGAACAATGCAAGCGATCGCCTTCTTAATTGAGTAGCTAAATACTAGCGACTGCGACGTTGGTAATTGCGAATCGTTGCTTGGTTGCTTTGATTAGTCGTATTGTTATCGCCAGCAACATCGATCGCTTGATTGTTAGTTACCACATTACCAGTGCTGCTAGTGGTTCTGCGACCAGTTTGAGCGTTGCGTACCGAAGTAATGTTGGTTTGATTGGTGGTGTTGCCATTGCCAGTGACAATTGCGCTTTGATTGTTGCTGACGACTGTAGCGGTATCAGCATGAGCGGGCAATGATAAACCGAGTGTAGCAAAGCCAAGAGCGAATACGAGTAGAGATTTGAAGTTCATCATTTAACAATTGCAAGGAGAGATCGATCGTAATTAATTAACACTCAAAACAACAAAACTTTGGCGATCGCCAAGATCGAACTTTGAGATCTAATTTCAACTTTAGCCTGAGTTTGATGGCGCGAACTATGGTTTGAAGTTTGTGTCTGGTGCGTTCGTATCGATAACTACATTCCGTCAGATGGATTTTCCAGGAATATACCCGTAAAAACACCGATCTTTCGTCAGATTGCAGTACTGCCACCGATTGTGTCTTGACGCGCTCGACC
>NZ_JANPGM010000619.1:0-4536 GCF_031423935.1 Chamaesiphon sp. VAR_69_metabat_338 | reverse complement strand
GATTTTTTTGGTTGACGGAGTGACCTTTCATCTGCTCCTCCTGATTCCTCTTTTCTCTACTTTAACGCCACTTTGAGGCTTAAGTTGACACCACTGCCGTAGGGTGGGGTGGGTAGATCTCCGCATTCACCAAGATGAATCGAATGTTTTAGATAAAGATACCAGCCCGATCGTTCTGTCAGGCTGGTATTTTTGTAGAGATGTACAATCTCATATCAATACTAAATTTAGGTTGTCCCTCTGAAACCATTTATACGAGTGGATTGATTTCCCCTTTAGCTTTTCCCGATCTGACGATCGATATTCAACAGTTACTTGCTTAGATTTTCACCACGATCTCGATCGAACCAATCAGTCGATCTCCATACCTAAGATCGCTGGCAAAAACCGATCGATCGCATCTTTTGGGTGAAGAGGCGTAGGTTGGGTTGAGGAACGAAACCCAACATCTCAACAATCGATCGAAAGGTCTTTGGGTGTCACGATCGAGTTTTTAGACTCAGACTGCCGATGGCGTTATCTTCCGATCGCGTACTTCTAGCCAAATCAATAAAGCATTGATATCCGAGGGATTGACACCACCGATGCGGGTGGCTTGACCGATCGTCGCTGGTTGCACTTGAGCTAATTTTTCGCGCGATTCTTTCGAGAGGGTACCGATCGACTGATAATCGATATTAGGTGGTAATTTGCGATTGGATTGTTTGCTAACTTGGTCGATTTGATGTTGTTGGCGATTCAAGTAGCCAGCATATTTAATCTCAATTTCTGCCCCTTCTTGTTCGGCAATATTCAGGTCGGCATTACCCAATTCAAACTTAGTTAAATGGGGGTAATGTAACCCTGGGCGGCGCAATAATTCGGCTAGAGTTATCGAACCTTTAATGATTTCTCCAGTCGCTGCCGTAATTGCTCGACCAGTCGGATCTAGTTCTTTAACTCTAGTTTTTTCCAGGCGTTCTTTCTCGGCGATAATTTGTGCTTGTTTGCTAGTAAATAACTCCCAACGTCGATCGTCTATCAGGCCGATTTCTCGACCTAAAGGAGTCAATCTTTGGTCGGCATTATCCGATCGCAATAGTAGCCGATATTCCGATCTACTGGTGAGCATGCGATAGGGTTCGCGCAGATCTTTCGTACACAGATCGTCGATGAGAGTTCCCAAATAACTTTGCTCGCGTGGAAAGACAATCATCTCCTGCTGGTTGACAAACCGTGCCGCATTTACCCCTGCGACAAATCCTTGTCCGGCGGCTTCTTCATAACCAGTGGTACCATTTACCTGTCCCGCACAAAACAGCCCCTCGATTTTCTTGGTCATCAGAGTGGGATAACACTGTGTCGCGGGTAGATAGTCATATTCCACCGCATAAGCCGGACGCAACATCACGCACTCTTCCATCCCTGGTAGCGTCCGCAACATCTCAACTTGGAGACGTTCGGGCAAACCAGTGGAAAAACCTTGAATATATAATTCGGGAATCTCGCGTCCTTCCGGCTCGATAAAAATCTGGTGACTTTCCTTATCCGCAAACCGGACGATCTTATCTTCGATACTCGGGCAATAGCGCGGCCCTTTGGCATCTACCCAGCCGCCGTATACCGGCGACAGATGGAGATTTTCACGAATCAGGCGATGGGTTTCGGGAGTCGTCCGCGTCAGATGACAGGGAATTTGCTCTTTTTCTACCCACACGTCAGGGTCGAAACTAAACCAGCGCACCCGATCGTCCCCTGGTTGTGGTTCCATTTTAGAGTAGTCTACCGATCGCTTGTCTTCACGTGCGGGGGTACCAGTTTTCAGTCTACCTGTTTCAAAACCCAGTCGGTGAAGAGTTTCCGTCAAGCCGGTTGCGGCAAACTCGCCCGCCCGTCCGGCAGACATCGACTTATTCCCCACCCAAATCGTCCCACCGAGAAATGTCCCTGTAGTTAAAATTACCGCCTGACATTCAAACGCTACGCCAAAATAAGTCTCCACACCAATGACGCGATTATTCGCATCTAAAACCAGATCTGTCACCATCCCCTCCCGAATGGTGAGATTGTCCTGATTTTCGACGATAGTCTTCATCGCCGCTGCATATTCGCGCTTGTCCGTCTGCGCGCGTAACGCCCACACAGCAGGCCCTTTTGAGTCATTCAAGACCCGTTTTTGCAAGTAGGTACGATCGGCCATTTTGCCAATTTCACCACCCAGCGCGTCGATTTCGTGGGTGAGCTGAGATTTGGCGGGGCCGCCGACGGCAGGGTTGCAGGGTTGCCAGCCGATTTTGTCTAGGTTGAGGGTGAGTAAAAGCGTACGACAGCCCAATCGAGCGGTAGCCAGTGCGGCTTCACAGCCGGCATGTCCGGCACCGACAACGACAACATCAAAGGCATCTTGGAATGTAACGTCGGGATTCATAATTGATGGGGGAGGAACTAAACGCTCGAACTTATCCGCCCTGGAGCTAGAGGTGCGATCGGGTCTATGCTTTATTATATTCTGCTAGTCTGTGGATCTTATCGTCGATCGAGGCAGGAGCTATATTTTCAATATTAAAGGGGTTCGAGATTTTTTAGAGAGTGCTGGAATATCGAATAGTGACGAGTTATTTCAAGAAGAAGAGAATATTTGAGATGCTAAATTATAAGGAATACATCGGCTCGATCGAGGTTGACGTAGAATCGGGATTACTACACGGACGAGTTCTAGATATTCGAGATATGGTAACTGTTCAGGGTGTAACTGTTGCCGAAGCTAGACAGGAGTTGGAAACATCGGTTGATGACTACTTAGATTTTTGTGCAGAATTGGGACAAGAACCAGAAAAACCATTTTCAGGTAAACTACCATTTCGCACATCTGCCGAACACCATCGCCTCATTTTTTTGGAGGCAAATAAGGCTGGTAAAAGTATGAATGCTTGGATGGATGAGGTTTTGGTGCAAGAAGCAAAAAATCTAGTTTGCTAAACTAGATGATGCTGGAAAACCTCGATCGATTGCATTCTTGGCGTAATTAGGAAATGACAGCTATAAATTTAATCCTATCAATTGCGCTGAACCAAGAATGTATATAGATTAGAAAATAAGCGAGTGGCGGGAATCGAACCCGCATCAATAGCTTGGAAGGCTAGCTACGAAAAAGCGCGAAATCCCCTAACAGCGAGATGTTTACATTCTAGCTCGCTGCCAGCGGATCGGTATCCGGATCGAGATTGGTAGTTAAGGACGATGAAAGTACGCCATTTGAAAGATTTGAGCTACGATTTTATCTCTCCTAAATTCAGCGGTTGTACTTCAAGAGCCAGAGATGGATCGAGATAGCGTTTTTGAATCACTGGGATGCTGGTATCGCACCAAGCACAAACATTTGATGGGGACATATTCCCCGCGAGCTGGTGGGTGATGAACGAATCTCGACAACTATAAGGGGTTGAGTCTCTACCGATAATCGGCATCACTACTGGCTTCCAGATTTTGCCAGCAAAATAGGTATACAGAATCGTCTTTCCTGACAAAGAGGTAAAAATCAAGTCTTCCGGCTTGAAAGTGTCCCAGATGGCCTCATCTAGCAATTTCTCCAAGTCCCGATTGATAGGAAATTTCCGAGATTTATTATTTTTAGATCCAGTTGTGCGAACGGCTCGCCCCTGGACGCGGACGATCGCCCCGTTGAAGGTGATGTGAGATCGATCGGGTGCAATATCGCACACCCGCAAGCCGATCGCCTCCGATGGTCGGCACCCAGTCAGAAACAAGAAATCGACGAACATCGCATAATTCTCGATATTGATATCTTCATGCTCTGCGAATGCCGCTCTGACCTTCCGAATTTCATCCAAAGTCAACGCGTTGGGTTTCCCTTCTAACTCCCAAGCGTGTTGGGGCAAATCTCCCGCCATCCCTAAGTAAGGACTCGTCACGCCCGTCACCAGTCGATTCTTAATTCCCCACTCTGCTGCCGCATTGCAGTGGACTAGGATACGTTTGGTCATGCCGATCGTGGTGTTTTCCAGTAGCCACTCTCGAAACGCGAGCGCGTCGTCGATTTCCTGATAGGGATTGGCCTCAATTAATTTACCCAGTCCCACAGCCAGATGATCGTAATGAGATTCTTTGACAGTCGGCTGTTTATTGAGGTACTCGATCCACAGTTTCCCAATGTCGGCAATTCTTAAGGCTTTAGCTTTGGGCTTTAGGCGATATTTATCGAGAGTCTCGTCGAAATCTCCATTTAACATGTCACCACGTATTTGCAGGATTTTAGCTTCGGCGATCAGTTGATTGGCTGGGGTGTCATCTAATCCCAACGCAACAAACTGCGTTTTCTGTTCTGGCAGCAGCTCACTAGGGACTCTCAGCCGTAACCGCCCATCATTGATCGCCACGGTGATTTTACCCGATCGAGTAGATTTCTTTGCTCTGGGCACTTTGCTATTGGGTAGTTAAGGATAATTTGACAGCTCGAACCGATTCGATTGCTAAGTCTGCGATCGAAAAATTTAAAAACTTTAAATTTAAGCCGTCACCGTCGTCACCGTCGTCACC
>NZ_JANPGM010000618.1:0-3399 GCF_031423935.1 Chamaesiphon sp. VAR_69_metabat_338 | reverse complement strand
ACCTTTGTGTGAAGTATTTCCTGCCGTTCGTACTTCGGGTTTATTGGCTGAATACTGCCAATTGATGGCTACCGGGCAACCGCTGATTAAAGAAGAACTAGTATATGAGGATGTCTTTGGTGGGGAAAGACTGACTAGGGCGTATTCTCTCCATGCAACCAAGTTAGATGATGGCCTGGTAGTCTGCTGGCGCGATCTTACCGCCCAAAGAACAACAGAACATGAGCTGCAAGCTGCCGATCTCAAGATAATCGAAATCTGGGAAAGCATGACCGATGCTTATGTCACGGTCGATCGCGACTGGCGAATTATTTATGCCAACCCAGCCGCTACCCAAGTCATTGGCCAGCTCACTAACTTAGCACCCACAGAATTTTTAGGCAGATCGCATTGGGATCTGTTTCCATCCTTGTGCGGTGGTCATGTCGAGCGGGAGTATCGGCGCGCACTCATAGATCGAGTTGCCGTACATCTGGAGGTGTGGTTCGAGCCGACTGGGAGTTGGTTTGAATCGCATCTTTATCCCGCTGCCGAAGGCTTGGGGATTTACTTTCGGGACATTAGCGATCGCAAGCGCGATGAAGAACTACTCCGCCAGAGTGAGGAATTAAAACGTCGCATCTTAGAGAGCAATCGCGACTGCATCAAAGTTGTGGACTTACAAGGTCGTTTGGTGTATATGAACGATTACGGACAGTCACTGATGGAAATTGATGACTTCGCTACTGTCGCGGGGAGTCAATGGCTCGAATGCTGGCAAGGTAGCGAACGAGCATCGGCTCAAACTGCTTTTAACATCGCCTTAGCAGGGGGAGTCGGTCGCTTTGACGGTTATTGTGCGACTGCTAAAGGTACGCCGAAATGGTGGGAAGTAATTGTGACGCCGATCCTGGCTAGCGATGGTCGGGTCAGCCAAGTTTTATCGGTTTCGCGCGATATATCCCTTCGCAAGCAGCTAGAGGCAGATCGGCTGGGAGCAGAGCAAGAGCGCGACAGGTTTTTCGATCGGTCGCTAGATCTACTGGCGATCGGTAGTTTTGATGGCTACTTTACCCGGATCAATCCAGCTTTCGAGCGGCTGCTGGGCTTCACGGCTGCCGAATTAATGGCGCAACCCTTTATCGAATTCGTGCATCCCGACGATCGCGAGTCTACCTTGGCTGGGGCACAAAGTCTGGCACAGGGCGGGGTCGTTGTTGATTATGAAAATCGGTGTCAGTGCAAAGATGGCTCCTACGTCTGGATATCGTGGAGTGCCACGCCATACCAACAGAGCAATTGCTGGTACGGTGTCGGACGAGATATCACCGATCGCAAGCGAGAGCAAGCCCAGCTCCAGCAAGCCGAAGCCACGATTAGATCTCAATTAGGCGAAATCGAAGCGATTTATCAACATGCCCCAATCGGTTTGTGCTTTATCGATTTGGATTTTAGATTCGTGAGAATTAACGAGCAGTTAGCACAGATCGATGGTCTGAGTGTCAACGAGCATATCGGGCGGACGCTTCGAGAGATCTTGCCAGACTTAGCCGATACAATAGAACCGCTATATCGACAAATCATTGAGTCCAGTCAGCCCATCCTCGATCTGGAAATAAGTGGTACCACTCAAGCTCAACCGGGAGTAGAACGTTACTGGCTAGTATCTTACTACCCACAAACAGACGATCGAGATCGCCCGATCGGGATCAATGCGATGGTGCAAGAGATTACCGAGCGCAAGCGGATCGAGGCAGCGCGGCTAGAAGCAGAGCAAGAACGAGATCGCTTCTTCAATCTATCGGTCGATCTCCTGGCAACATTGAACTTCGACGGGTATTTCACACGGTTGAATCTAGCGTGGGAGCAAACATTGGGCTTTACCCAGGCAGAATTACTGGCTACACCATTTATTGAGTTGATTCACCCCGAAGAACGCATGGCAACCTTAGCCGCCGCTCAAGCCACGATTGCGGGTTGTCCCGTGACTAGCTTTGAGAATCGCTATCGCTGCAAAGATGGATCTTATCGGTGGTTCTTGTGGAGTGCGATGCCCTATCCCGAGCAAAATGTCATGTATGCGATCGCCCACGATATCACCCATCGCAAACAGAACGAAGAGGCATTGCGGGCGAGCGAACGCAAATTCACGGCGATTTTCGACCAGAGTTTCGAGCTGATGGGCATTGTCAGCTTGGATGGCGTGTTGCTAGATGTCAATCAAACAGCCCTCGACTCGATCGAGGCATGTCGAGAAGATATCGCTGGCCAACTATTCTGGGAGACGCCCTGGTGGCACACAGAGCAGCTTCAGCAGCAACTCCAAGACGCGATCGCGCGAGCTGCTAGCGGTCAATTTAGCCGCTATGAAGTCCAATTTCCCCACCCTAGCGGCGTGACGCTGACTACCGATTTTTCGCTCAAACCCGTCTTCGATGAGACTGGTAAAGTCTGGAAGATCGTCGCTGAAGCTCGGGATATCACCGAACGCAAACGCGCAGAGCGCGACTTACAGGAATCTCAGGAACGACTGCGGACGGGAATTGAAGTGGCAGGTGTGGGACTGGCGAGATTTGACTATCATACTAATCTGGTCGCCCTCTCGCCCGAAGCCGTCATCATGTATGGCTTTCCCGCCGACACCACTTTTGTGACGCGCGAACAGATCCACGCTACCTTTCATCCCGACGAACGTGCCGAACTCGCAGCAATTGTCGCGCAAATTCTCGATCCTGCTAGTACGGGGTGGTTTGCCCGCGATCATCGGGTGGTGTGGCCGAGTGGTGAAATCCGCTGCCTGAGCGTTCGCAAGCAAGTGTTTTTCGCTAACGTTGGTACGGCTGTTGCCGCAGCAGCCTCTCCGGTCGAAAATCACTCTGGTGCCCTGGCACGTCCGAGTTATGCCATTCTGGCGGCGATCGATATTACCGATCGCCAGCAGACCCAAGCCGATCTCGAAGCGCGCAACCAAGAGCTAGATAGCTTCGTGCATATCGTCTCCCACGATCTTAAAGCCCCCTTGCGAGCTGTCGCCAATCTCTCCAAATGGATCGAAGAAGACTTAGAAGGCTCGCTGACTGCCACCACTCAATCGCAAATGAACTTATTGCGCGGACGGGTCGAGCGGATGTCGGCGACCATCGACGCACTGCTCGACTATGCGCGGATCGGTCGCACGGATGACTCGATCGAACCAGTCGCAGTTGGCGAACTAATTGCCGAGACGATCGAAACCATATCGCCACCGCAGACATTTCAAATCGCGATCTCCAAAAATTTGCCGACTCTTTATGCCAAGCGGCTGTTGTTGACTCAGGTATTTGCCAATCTGATCGGTAATGGCATTAAACATCACGATCGCGTCGATGGCGCGCTCCATATCGGCATCGCCGAACGCAGCGATGTCTATGAATTTGCGAT
>NZ_JANPGM010000617.1:0-2223 GCF_031423935.1 Chamaesiphon sp. VAR_69_metabat_338 | reverse complement strand
TAGAGTGGGAATTACCCACTCTGAATTTACTACATTGCGGCCAAAACCCGATCGATAATACTCACCGCTCGATCGATCTCTGCTGCCGATACAATTAAGGGTGGTACGAACCGGACAACTTTGACACCCGCAGGGACTAATAATAAACCTGCTGCCATCGCGGCTTTGACAATATCGATCGCATTGATTTTACTCTCAGCTTGCAACTCCAAGCCATTAATTAAACCCCAACCCCGCACTTCTGAGATTACGGGATATTTGGTAGCTAATTGTTGTAAACCAGCCCGTAATTGTGCGCCCCGCGATTGGACATTGGCGAGAATATTTTCCCGTTCTAATGTTTGACAAACAGCTAAAGCTACCGCACAGACAAATGGATTGCCGCCGTAGGTACTAGCGTGATCTCCTGGTTGGAACACATTACATGATGCTTTGCACAACGTCGCCCCGATTGGAATCCCACCGCCTAAACCCTTGGCACTGGTGAAAATATCCGGTTCGATGCCTAGTTGCTCGTAGCCCCAATATTTGCCCGAACGTCCCATGCCGACTTGGACTTCATCGAGGATTAGTAAGATGCCCTTGTCGTCACAAAGCTTCCGTACTTGTTGGAAATACTCGACTTGCCCTGGATTCACGCCGCCTTCACCTTGGAGTGGTTCGAGCATAATTGCGGCTACTTTTCCATCTAGTTCGGCGACTGCGGATTCGATCGCGGCGAAGTCATTGTAAGGTACATAGTGGAACCCTGGAATCAATGGCGCAAAATTCTTGTGATACTTCGGCTGTCCGGTGGCTGTCACCGTCGCCAGCGTCCGTCCGTGGAAACTTGCATTCGCAGTCAAAATTACTGGTTCGGTAATGCCTAAGACCGTATGAGCGTATTTCCGCGCTAGTTTGATCGCCCCTTCATTGGCTTCGGCACCAGAGTTACAAAAGAATACGCGATCGGCACAAGAATGCTCTACCAGCCACTTAGCTAGTTCGCCCTGCACGGGGACATAATAAAGATTGGACACATGAGTCAATGTCTGAATCTGTGTCGTCACCGCTTCAATCACGGCGGGATGTGCGTGTCCTAATGTGCAGGTAGCAATCCCCGCCACAAAATCTAAATAAGCCTTACCATTTGTATCCCAAACAGTGCAGCCCTCACCTTTAGTCAAAGCGAGATTAAACCGCCCGTAAGTCGTCATCACATGACTATTAAACTCATCCTGACTGAAAGCTGACAACAATTCGGGATGAATCGTCGGTTGAGCTACTACAGTGTCCAAATTCATCAAAATACTCCTATATTTTTGGTAAAAATCAATCGTAACGCAAGAAATCTCGCCGCGTTCTCTCTTCTCTTTGCGCCCTCTGCGCCACACCGAAATTAGATTATCGTCGTCGGCTGCGACGCAAAACTTTAGCTACGAGCTGGGATAGATCGATCTGTGACTCGCGCCGAGCGAAGCCATTCAGGTTGAGGATGTAGCGACACCGATCTAGTGAACTGTACATTTTTCTGTAAAGCTAGCCAAGTTTGACTGAAACTGAATTGTAAGTATGTCTGTTATAGCATTAACGACTCGATTCGGTAAAGCGAAGGCTACGCAATCGATCGAAAAAAATCTTTAATCGTCAAGATCTTGGCGTTCTAACCTAGAGACTCGACGACCTAAACGGCGAACTTTGCGCTCGTTATTGGTCAAATCGAAGTTCAGATCGTCTACAAAATTTTGGTGCGCTGTAAATGTATTGCGAATAACGATCGAAACGGCACCTTCGACACTATCGATCCGCTGGCGGAGGCTGATGACATCTTCACGAAGAGCATTGACATTGTTTTGTACGGCAGTTACGTCTTGCCGTACGACAGCGAGATCTTGCTTGGTAGCCATGTTCTGCTGCATGGTAGCCATATTCTGCTGCATGGTACCGATAGCCTGAATAACCTGTGCTAGTTGACTCTCAAGCCGAACGCGCAAGCGCACCCCCAAGGGTGGTCGAACCGTTCTTCAGACATATGTTATCCTAGTTGTCAGAAAGTATTTTGTTTGTGAAATACGGCTTTAGCTTCTATCTAACTAAAGCCGTATTTATATTTTAAGCCAATGTTGCAAGTTGTGATGCGAGCATATCCTCGCGATCTCCAAGCCAGCAAAATCATCTGATTCACCTGCAACGGCACTAGCTAGAACCCACTGCTAGTAGGGATATAAATTAATATGCAGTGAA
>NZ_JANPGM010000616.1:0-4003 GCF_031423935.1 Chamaesiphon sp. VAR_69_metabat_338 | reverse complement strand
CAAAAAATTCGTGATGAAATTGAAGCAGAGTGTGGTGAAGATATTAGTGAAAGAGTTACTTTCTTCGGCTATGACTTTGTGCCAACATGGAATGGCTTCATTTCCGAATCTGATGCTATCATTCATCTTTACCCAACAATGCCTTATCGTGGAGATTTACTAACTCTTAAGATCTTGGCAAAAGATGAAAAAGGTAACGCAACAGAATGGCATGATAAATACAAAGGTGAATACAATGAAATAATGAGACTAGTTAAAGATGATTCCCTCAATCATAACTTATGGGAATATCATATTGAAAAAAACATATGACTGTTCGCTGTTTGATTTATGACTTGTCTTTAATTCGCGTTTTGCTTTCCAAAATCTCCTTGAGTACCAGCGTCACAGCCGCGAGTAAAGCGAGTAACACTGCGGCTGAAAAAGCGGCTTCGGTGTTGTATTGCTTATAAGCTTCCTCAACAAATAACGGCAAACTTTGCGTGGTATTTGCCACGTTTCCCGACACCACCGAAACCGCCCCAAACTCACCCATCGCGCGGGCATTAGTTAACAATACGCCATACATCAAACCCCAACGAATATTCGGCAGGGTCACGCGCCAAAATATCTGCCAATCGCTGGCTCCTAATGTTCTGGCGGCTTCTTCTTGCTCTACGCCGGCTTCTTCGAGTACTGGAATTACCTCGCGCACCACGAACGGCATACTGACAAATGCGGTAGCTAAAGCCATACCTGGAAACGCAAACACGATATCGATGCCCCGATCTTGCAGCCAGCCGCCAAACCAGCCTTGACGTCCGTACAGGAGCATAATCATCAAGCCAGCCACTACGGGGGAAATTGATAATGGGAGGTCGATAATACTCAATAATAAAGTTCTACCTGGAAATTGATGCCGCGCGATCGACCATGCCGCACACAAGCCAAACACGGTATTAATCGGGACGGCAATTAATGCCAGCGAGAGGGTGACTCTGACGGCACTCAAAAAATCTGGATTGGTAAGATTGCTCAGAAATGGGTCGATGCCCTTGTGAAAGGCTTGGTAAAAGACGTTGATCGCCGGGATATAAATAATTACACTAATGTACGCGATCGACAGTCCGATTAAGACAGCAGGTACCCAGTTAATTGTTTTTTTATCTGGCCCTTGCCGGACTAAAGTATTGCCAGTTTTATTAATCTTCATAACGCTGTCCCCAAGCTTGAAGGATATTAATTCCCAGGAGCAATACTAGTGAAATTCCCAATAACACGATGCCAATAGTAGTCGCGCCAGCATAGTCATATTGCTCTAATCTTTGGAAGATTAACACTGGGGCGATCAGATCCTTAAAAGGCGTGTTTGAGGCAATAATTACCGTCGAACCATATTCACCCACCGCACGGGAAAAACCTAGAGCCATCCCGGTCAAAATCGAGGGTAACAGCGGCGGCAAAATCACTTGCCGAAAAGTTTCCCAATCCGATGCTCCCAGACACCAAGCGGCTTCCTCAATATCGCGTTCCATTTCGATCAATACGGGTTGGACGGTACGCACGATAAAGGGTAAGGAGATAAATAACATCGCTAGTCCTACCCCCAACCGCGTGAAGGCGATTTTAATCCCGAACGGTGCGAAAATACTGCCAATCCAGCCATTATCGCTATAGACAGTGGCTAAGGTCAGACCGGCAACTGAAGTCGGTAAGGCGAAGGGGAGATCGATCGAGGCATCGATAATCCGTTTGCCAGGAAAATCATACCGTACTAATACCCAGGCGATCGCGGTGCCAAACAGGCCATTAATCAGGGTGGCAATCAGCGAAGTCACGAACGTAATGTCATAAGTAGATAAGGCAATCGGACTGCTCGCTACTTCCCAAAATTTCCCCCAGCCGCCGCTCCCAGCCTTGGCAAACATCGCTCCCAAGGGCAGAAACAGCATCGCGCTCAGATAAAACCACATAATCCGCCACGTCCAGGATAAGTGCCTAATGCGATCGAACCACTGTTTCCAGACTGGTTTGGGTTTAACGAGACGGGCGGGGATAATATTGGTCATAGCGGGAGTTGAGAGTTGGGAATTGCTTTATCGCCGGATTGACACAACATCTACGATATTTAAAGCGGAATAGTGTTGAAGCTCGATCGTTATCTTATCGATATCCATTCCACAGGTCAATCAATCCGCTGCACGGCTGAATTATGACATTATCGCCTAGATTCGCTCGTGCCAGAAAGGATTGAGATCGAATGAAACGATCGAATGGCGTTTTCAGTGATGGCTAGATTATGTGTGAAGAGTTACCTCTTTGAACTGCGGGATTTTGCAACCGTTATAAAATAGAAACAGCCGATCGCTACAAGTAGGAATTAACAGACTTGCTGCATAAATACGGTGGGCATAGTATTTAGGTAGTAAATCGCTGGTGTTTAGATCGGTTAGCTCACCCGATCGAACGCCCCACACCCCATCCCCCCAAACTATCAGCATTAATTGCCATTTGCAGGGAATACCATGACTGAATCAGTACTAGTACAGCCTGCCAATCCGATGTTACCTGCCAACGAACCGGAACGGCTAGCAGCACTGCATCGCTATCAAGTCCTCGATACACCTGCGGAAGTGGCGTTCGATCGCCTCACAGCCCTCGCAGCGCGCTTGTTTAAGATGCCCACCGTGCTGATTTCGCTGGTGGATGAGTCGAGAGCTTGGTTTAAGTCCAGCATTGGATTTAGTGCTACTGAAGTGCTACGCAACGAGACGATGTGCAGCTTTGCCGTGTTAACTGATGAGCCGCTAATCGTTCCCGATACTCGACTCGACGATCGCTTTGTCTGCAATCCGTTCGTGCAGTGCGAGCCTGGGATGCGGTTTTATGCAGGTGCGCCGTTAATCGATCGAGATGGCTTTAATCTGGGTACCCTGTGTCTGCTCGATAGTGTGCCCCATGCGGCGTTAACCGCCGAGGAAGAGGCTACTTTGGTAGATTTGGCGGCAATGGTAGTTGATGAGCTAGAACTGCGATTGGCGGCGCGGCAGATCGCTAGCGTCGATGCCGCACTAGTTGAGATTACCCAAGGTGTGTCGAGAGTGACGGGTCAGGATTTTTTTGATGCACTGGTCAGGCATTTTGCCAAAGTTTTGGGTACGGATTATGTTTATATTGGCTTGGTAGAGGGGACTGAGCCGAAAATGATGAAAACGATCGCCACTTGCGATCGCGGTAATATCGTCGAGAATCTCGAATATCGGCTCCAAGATACGCCCTGCTGGGAAGCGATCGAGCAGCGTAAAATTTGCTGTCATCCGCGCAATGTCAAGGCTCAATTTCCCAATGCAGTACTGCTACAACTCCTCCCTGTAGAGAGCTATGTCGCGATTCCGTTCTATGGTGCTGATGGGAGTGTGTTGGGATTGCTAGGCGTAATGGATGGTAAACCGCTAGCAAATGTGCAGCTAGCCGAATCGTTACTGACGATCTTTGCCAGTCGGATTGCGACCGAGCTAGAGCGTCAACAGTACGAATCGATGCTAGTCGAACAGACGCGACTGCTGGAGGCGGTTTCTACGGGTCAGCCGCTGGATGAGTGTCTGAGTGCGCTGTGTAGCTCGATCGCCAAGCTCAGCCCCAACACCCGCGCCTGTGTACTACTAACGGACGATCGCCGCACGAAGTTTACGAAATCGATTACTCCAGATTTCCCGCCGTCTCTGAGCCAAGGACTCAAGGATGCGCCGATTAACGAGCTAGCGATCGGGACGTGCAGTGCGGCGGTATATTGCGGTGAGCCTGTCACTTGTAGCGATATTGCGAGTGACGATCTCTGGTCGCAAAAATGGCGAGATTTATCGATCGCACATGGCATTCGGGCTTGTCATTCCTTACCGATAATGGGTGTCGATAATTTACCCCTTGGTTCGGTGACGTTGTGCTTTAATGAAGCCCGATCTCCGACCGATTGGGAATATCGACTGGGCGAATTTGGGACTAAAATTGCGAGTATTGCAATCGA
>NZ_JANPGM010000615.1:0-5110 GCF_031423935.1 Chamaesiphon sp. VAR_69_metabat_338 | reverse complement strand
TGGCAACGACTAGCTGATGAAGAAAAACTGCCCTTTGACAGACAGGCAAATGAAGCTCTGCGGGGTGTATCTCGCCGCGAATCGTTGCTGCACATCATCGGCATCGGACATTATTCGGAAGCCGAGATTCAGGCGATGATGGAGCGCAAAAATCGTTATTACGTGGAATCGATCGAAACCATTACCCCCCAAAATATCTTTCCCGGAGCCATCGAGCTATTAACAGAACTCCGACAAGCGGGCATCAAAATTGCGATCGGTTCTGCGAGTAAAAATGCCCGCACTGTCATCGAGAAATTAGGGATTGGTAATCTGGTGGATGCGATCGCTGATGGGGATAGTGTGGAACTACCCAAGCCAGCCCCAGACTTATTTCTGTTCGCTGCCAAACAGATCGGACTCGCACCCGCTCAGTGTGTGGTGGTAGAAGATGCCACCGTGGGCATTCAAGCGGCGATCTCAGGCGGAATGCGATCGATTGGCATCGGCCCGACGACTCGCGTTGGAGCTGCCGATATCGTGCTACCAAACCTAATTGGCGTTCATGCGATCGATCTCCAAACTCAATTATCACAAACCTTCAGCGATCCGCCGGAGTTGCGGCTTCAACAACATCTCAACCGAGAAGATCGAGCTGTAAAGAACATTCAATTAACAATGTGAATTTAGCAGTCGAAGGTATAACATGAAAATCTCCAAAACCCGCAGTCGATTTCAGCAATTACCTTTAAAAAACAGCATCCATATCAAGGTTCAAGATGGGCTATTTTCAGTTCAGGGATTAGACAAATGGTATAGCAACTGGCAAGAGCCGTACCATTTGATGCTGACATTACCTTGGGTAGGTTTCATTGCGATCGTTTCCCTGCTCTACATAGCCTTGAATATCGGCTTTGCTGGACTGTACTTGCTGGGCGGAGATTGTATCGTCAACGGTAATGGCTCCTTCCAAGATGCTTTTTTCTTTAGCGTTCAGACTCTGGCGGGGATTGGCTACGGAGTATTATCACCGAAAACTACTTATGCCAACTACATAGTTGTTATTGAAGCAATAACTGGTCTGTTTGCGATTGCCCTATTGACAGGACTTAGCTTTGCCCGCTTTTCTCGTCCCACCGCCAAAGTGATGTTCAGTAAGTTTGCGATAGTTATGCCCCAGAATAATCTGCCGACCTTGATGTTACGGACTGCCAATCAACGGCGGAACCAGATTCTAGAAGCACAAGTGAGACTCTCCCTCAGTCGTGATGAAGTCACCACCGACGGACACCACTTGCGGCGATTTTATGAATTACAGGTATTGCGATCGCACAATCCCGCTTTTTCACTGCCGTGGACACTGATGCACCCGATTAACGAGCAAAGTCCCCTCTATGGTTTTTCGGCTGAGTCCTTAGCTGAGTCTCAGTCGCAGATTATTGTTTCATTGAGCGGTATCGATGAAACTGTTTATCAAAATGTTCATGCTCGCCATACCTACGGTGTAAATAGCATCATCCTAAATCACCAATTAGTCGATATTATTCACATTGTTGACGAGCGGAATCGCTATGTCGATCTGGCTTCTTTTCATCATGTAATGCCGCTCTAAAATTTGAATCTAGCTGTCAGTAACCTTAAAAATCGAGACATTTTCTATCAATTAAATATTGGAGATTTTATCACATGACAAATTCTTACCAAGTCAGATTATTTAACAAAGCCGAAGGGATCGACCAAACTGTTGAAGTGCCAGCAGACCGCTACATCCTAGAAACTGCCGAAGAGCAAGGAATGGAACTGCCTTACTCCTGTCGGCAGGGCGTTTGTTCGACTTGCACAGTGAAGATGATTGAAGGAACGGTAGACCAGTCTGAAGGGACTTATCTGAGTGAAGAACAAATAGCTAAAGGATATGTATTGATTTGCATTGCCTACCCTCAAGCAAATTGTGTGTTTGAGACTCACAAAGAGGAAGAAGTACTTTAAATATTTCTCGCTTAATAAATTACCCAAAGCCCAGGAAAAACAAATGATTAATGTTTTAGATAAAACCGATACCGAAATCAAAACTGATGTGCTATCGGAACTCAAATACGATCCCAGTCTCAAAGTTACCGAAATCGGTGTATTAGTCACAGATGGCATCGTCACCCTCACAGGCTATACCACTAGCTTTAATGAGAAATTGGCAGCCGTTCATGCTGTGAAACGAGTGGCGGGAGTAGTGGCAATTGCCGACGATATTGAACTTCATATCCCTGATGCCAACCACCGCACTGACGGCGAGATCGCCGCAGCAGCAGCCCACCAAATTGCCTGGTCTACAACAATTCCCAAGGGAACCGTCGAGATCACTATTCGGAACGGTTGGGTCATTCTAGAGGGCGAAGTGGAGTGGTGGTATCAAAAGAATGCAGCGGAAGTAGCTGTGCGCCACCTAGCGGGCGTTTGTGGAGTGTCAAATTCAATTCGGGTTCAATCTACCAATAAAATCCCCGCAGTCGGTATGGATATTGAAGCGGCATTCAATCGTCATGCTCTCTTAGATGCCAAACAGATCCGCATCGAGGTCGCTGGCAACAAAGTAATGCTTCACGGTACAGTTCCGACGCTTACCCAGCGAGAGGAAGCCGAACGAGTCGCCTGGGCTGCTCAAGGAGTATGTGCGGTAGATAATCATCTCGCGATCGAGTGGTTTAAAACTGGGGATTAGCACTAATGAAACTCACCATCCAACGTATCGACCCAGAGTTTACAGCTCGTCACCTCAAGCTAAAATAACGTGAGTTTTCCTGCCGTGCCTACGGCAGGAAAACTCACGTTAACTAATACTCAAATAATTTCAGTTAAAGCTTGTACGAGTAGAAGATTTTGTTCCTCAGTACCGACAGTAATTCGCAGCTTGTCTTGCAACCCAGGTTCATTGAAATAACGAACTAAAATCCCTCGTGCTTTTAATGCTAGATAGAGTCGTTCTGCCTGAAGATCGATCGGTGTTGCCAGTAGAAAATTGCCATGTGATTCACCGACTATAAAGCCTAGCTTTTCTAAATCGATCGCTAATTTTGTCCGAGATGATTTAATCCGATCGATACAATTATCTGTATAGATTCGATCGAGGATTGCCGCTGCACCGACTTTAGTCGCGATCGCATCGATGTTGTAACTATCTTTAACTTTAAACAAGCCTGCTAAAAGTCTAGGATTAGCAATCCCAAAACCCATCCGCAATCCAGCGAGGGAATATCCCTTTGAGAGCGTCCGTAACAGGATAACATTATCGAATTCTCTTACCATTGAAAGCGCAGAATCAGGGGCAAAATTTACATAGGCTTCATCGATCGCGAGTATCCCCTTCAATTGACTCGCTAGGATGCGTAAATCCTCGATCGGGACGATATGACCTGAAGGACTATTTGGTGATGCGATTAGGGTGACAGCACCCTGTGCGGCGACGAGTTCGGCGATCGGTAGTTGCCAATTGGTGGGATAGGGAATTTCGACTGTCTGTGCTGGCTGCATTGCCGCGATCGTCCGGTATAAAACGTATGTAGGCATCGGGTAAACGACTCGGCGACTGTCGCCTTCCGCACTAGCCCGAATTAACACATTCAACAATTCATCGCTACCATTACTCACAATAATCCAATCTTCGGGTATATCCAAAGTGACGCTTACCGCTTGGCAAAATTCACGCGCAAAAGGGTCTGGATAACGTCTGAGCCATTCCCCCTCGAAATCTTGTAGTACCTGCATGGCTTTGGGCGACGGCGGATATGGATTTTCATTGGTATTGAGTTTGATAATCGGGATTCCTGGCTTGGGTTGTTCCCCAGGAATATAGCCAACCATATTATCGATCGCCGGACGGAAATAGCTCATCTAAAAATTAAAAATCGTAAGTTTGCTAAAATAACGTGAGTTTTCCTGACGGAAAGGCTACGCCAACGGGATAAGGAAAAAGCAAAGAAGGGGCAAAACAGGTAGCCTGGAAGTACCAACTAACCAACCAACCTGGATTGCCTTATGCCTAGTGTAGAAGAACTATTTTGTCTTGTTGCACTTTTTACGTCGGGGAACCCGACGAGCGCGCACCGCTGCTCCGTCGATGATTTCTGCCAAGTTTTTGGACAGCAGTGGCAAAGTCAATTACTTAGTCATGACTTACAAATGCGAAAACGCAAGCGCAGCCTATGCTTGAGTAAAGTGATGACCATTCTGATTGGTTTTCACCAATCTTATTACCGGAATTTCAAAAGTTATTATCTCGAAAAAGTTCAAACTCAGTGGCAGAGTCATTTTCCCAAATTGGTTAGTTACAACCGCTTCATTGAATGGATACCTGACACATTAATACCCTTATGTGGCTATCTCCGCTCTTGTTTTGGTACCTAGTCCACTCAAAGATCTATCGATCGATCTAGAGAAATGAAATCGGCTCTTAACTGGTGGATCTTGTATGGTGAAATTTGAGCAAAAGTTAGAGAATGGAAACAACTGACTATTATTTACATTTAAATTTTGCAAGCATCAAATTATATGAAACGCTCGACAGCTTGGATCTCAATTATTAGTGCTTATGTTTTGGGAATTGCTACATTTCATCAAGTCAACCTAAAAGCTACGGCAACTGCACCAAATCTGCCGCCAGAATTGACTAAAATTGGTCGCAAATCTTATTTGCTCACTTGGACTGATAATTCTGTTGTATATGTTGCTTGCTATCCCACAGTTAAACCCAGCATGAAACCTGCGCCAATTCAGCAAACACCTAATAGATATGTGATTACCTGTAAAAACAAATAAAAATATTAACCGATCGATAGATTGACCGATGACTTCACTACCTTGGTTTCTAGCCGTACTAGTTGGAGCGGGCATGGGCTTTTGTTCGGGACTGTTTGGTTTAGGCGGTAGCTCGATTGGCACGCCGATTTTGCGGTTATTTGGACTACCTGCTTTGATTGCCCTGGCAAGTCCGCTCCCACTCACGTTACCTAGTGCGATTGGGGGCGCGATTGCCTATCAAAAAGATCGCCTAATTCACTGGCGAATTGCTGTCTTAACCAGCTTGTGGGGCTGTCCTGGAGTGCTCACTGGGGCTTGGCTCACAGCATTTATCCCCGCA
>NZ_JANPGM010000614.1:0-2263 GCF_031423935.1 Chamaesiphon sp. VAR_69_metabat_338 | reverse complement strand
CAGTTCAGCCAGCGGATCGCTTCTGATTTCCACCTGCCAGCGATGACGGAAGAAGGTGTTGATGAATACATCCAGCATCGGCTGTTGGTCGCCGGCGCCCAGCGTGAGATCTTCACACCAGAGGCGCGCCACCAGGTATTTCTGCACAGCCGTGGCATTCCCCGCCTCATAAACCGCATTTGTGAAACAGCATTGGTCTATGCGTTCAGCGATGATCTCAAGGTCGTCGATGCGGATTTGGTTGCGAAAGTTGCGGCGGACTGGAAGAATCTGGTAAGAATGCTTTTTATATTGAGATCGATCGGTCTACTTTTCGAGCGGGAGTTCGATCGGTAGAAAGAGATCTTCAAGCATTTCTATTTGGCATTGGTAGCTGGTCGCTGGCAGTGGGATTTGAGCAGGCTGATGAACTAATTCAGCAGTTCGATCGGTGCTTTCATATTGGCAGCAGCTACCTGGTGAAATCTGTGTGACAAATCAGATTGCAGATAGAAGATTAGGGTGGACACTGTCCACCCTGCAGGTTTGAGCCGCAGTAATTGCGATTAGGTTTCGACGAGCAATTCCAGCAGAGAATTCACTTTTTGGATCATCTCTGAGGTGGCAAAGCCTTTGTTGAGATAGTCGGTTGCGCCGAGACGGCGGGCTTCTTTGCCCCACTCTTCAGAGGCACGGGAGGAGACGACGAGGATCGGCAGCTCCATTTTGGCTTGACGCAATCGATCGATCAGCGTGAAACCATCCATATTGGGCATCTCTACGTCGGTAATCAACAGATCGGGGGTGGGATTGCTTTGTAGCCAGTTGAGGGCTTCTAGACCATCGTTGCAAGTATGGGTGATAAAGCCATAGGTAGTCAGGCTGGACTCAAAGCGGCGGCGAATCATGGCTGCGTCATCGACGATCAGAATTGTCGGTGCCGATGGTTTGGCGATGGCAAAGCTAGCTTCGGGTGCATCTAATTCGCCAGCAGCGCGATCTGGATCGATTTCCATACTAGAGATCGCCGCAGAAAGGGCGATCGGATCGAGAATCGAGATCAAGCGACCGTCGGGTTGGAGACTGACGCCTAACAAGCCAACTGGGGCAATTAGCGGGCTGGGCAGAGGATTAATTAGGAGTTTGGCTTGACCGATCAGATCGTCAGCGATCGCCCAGATTTCGGGCGTATCGGCAGCTTGGCGGGTGCGAATCCCCACGGCGGTATCGGGGAGTGTCCGCGCGGCCAAGACGTGACCGGGCTGCCAATAGTGGTGGAGATCGAAGCCGGGGATTTCACCGCGTAGCTCGCTGGCGAGCTTCCAGCTACAGCGACCGACTTGGGTATCACTCGACTCGACAGTTAGCGAACTGAGGAGCGTAGTTTCGAGCACATTATCAGTCGGTAGGGCGATGATGCGATCGCCGACTTGGAACAGGACGCAGGGAATTAACAGTTGCGGTGCGGGGACTTCGATCGAGAACTTGGTGCCACGACCAGGATTGGTTTCTAGGGTCAAACGACCGCCGATACTGGCGATTTGAGCGACGACTACATCCATGCCGACGCCTCGGCCAGAGACTTCGCTAATCGCGCTGCTAGAGCTAAATCCAGCTTGACATAGTACGGCTAACAGTTCGGCATTTGTATTGGTGCGATCGAGGCTAAAGCCTTTGGATTTAGCGAGCTTGTGAATCCGATCGGCATCGATACCGCCGCCATCATCTTCGATCGTCAGGAAATACAGATTTCCCCGTTGCTGGAGTGAGATTTTAATCTGGCCGCGTTCGGGTTTGCCAGCCGCCAAGCGTTGTGCTGATGGCTCTAAGCCGTGGTCGTAGGCATTGCGCAACAGATGGAGCAATGCGGGTTCGAGCTGTTGGACGATCCCGGCGTCAATTTCGATGTGCTCGTTTTCGACAATCAGTTCGGCGGGTTTGCCATAACGATTGGTGAGATCGCGCAAGATCGCTTTGGATCTGAGAGTGAGGTTCCGGAATGGTACCAGACGGCTGGCTTCGATGCCATCTTTGAGTTGGACGATACTACGATCGAGGGCGTCCATCCGGATCGCACTTTGGTAAGTCGAGGATTCGATTTCTTGACCTAATTCGGAGAGCCGGAGGATATTTTCCAGCAATCGGACGATCGTCGAATAACCTTGGCGATAACGTTCGATAGTGACATTATTACCCGCGTCTTGTTGCTCGTCGCTGATGTTCCGCAGCAAGGCGTAGTCATCTTGCAATTGGCGCAGCCGCGTCACAAACTGCGAATTTTCGC
>NZ_JANPGM010000613.1:0-1940 GCF_031423935.1 Chamaesiphon sp. VAR_69_metabat_338 | reverse complement strand
GGGATCTCGATCCCGCGCGCTCCCTGTTTTTATTTTTATGCTAGTGCGGGTACAGGCATACTTAAATGTGGATATAGGGGGAATCGATCGCATAGAGTTCCAATCCGCTGGATACAATCGCTGGCGACTTTATCATCTTCGGGATTTAGTAACCGATCGGCAATAATATTGGCAATTTCGACAAACTCAGTCGTCCCCATGCCGCGAGTCGTCATCGCTGGCGAACCGAGTCGCAAACCGCTAGTGACGAAGGGCGATTCGGGATCGAACGGTACGGTATTTTTATTGGCAGTGATATTGACATCGCTGACGAGTAAATCTGCCTGCTTGCCAGTCATGCCGATCGATCGGAGATCGACCAACAGCAAGTGGTTATCAGTCCCACCAGAAACGATTTTAAAGCCCCGTTGTTGGAGTTGACCCGCCAGTGCTTGCGCGTTGGCAATAACGTTGCCGCAATAGGTCTTAAAGGTGGGCTGGAGAGCTTCGCCAAAGGCGACAGCTTTACCGGCAATTACATGTTCGAGCGGGCCACCTTGGCTGCCAGGAAATACTGACTTATCGAGTTTTTTACCTAGTTCGGCATCGCGAGTCATAATCAAACCACCGCGCGGCCCTCTAAGCGTCTTGTGAGTGGTGGTCGTTACCACGTCACAATAGGGGATGGGGTTGGGATGATGTCCAGTAGCCACTAATCCAGCGATGTGGGCGATATCGGCCATCAGGAACGCACCGACTTCATCGGCAATTTCGCGGAACTTGGCAAAGTCGATAATCCGAGGATAGGCAGAATAACCGCAAATCAACAATTTGGGACGATGTTGTTTCGCCAAATCCCGAATCATGTCGTAGTCTAGCTGCTCAGTTTCAGGACTGACACCATAGTGATTGACATCAAACCATTTGCCCGAAAAATTCACGGGCGAACCGTGGGTGAGATGTCCGCCGTGCGACAAATCCATGCCCATGATTTTGTCCCCAGGATTGAGGAGCGTCAGGAACACAGCAAAGTTAGCTTGCGCGCCAGAGTGGGGCTGGACGTTTGCCGCCGCCGCACCGAATAACTGCTTGACGCGATCGATCGCAATTTGCTCGATCTCATCGACAAATTCACAACCGCCGTAATAACGCTTACTAGGCAAGCCTTCGGCGTATTTATTAGTCAGTACCGAACCTTGGGCGGCCATCACCGCAGCAGAGGTGAAATTCTCACTGGCAATCAATTCGAGATGACTCCGTTGACGACCTAGCTCCGAACCGATTAAACTCGCGATCGCCGGATCTGTCTCTACTAGAAATTCTAAGTTAGTTTTTGCCATGGTCTAGTCTATATCTGGAAATAGGTTAGGAACTACTCGATCGATTGAGGTTCTGTGTGGATATATATCATAACCAATCGCTCTGACTTCGATCGAGATCTGTCTCCACCCGAACTCTGGTTCGATTGCCCCAAACCGTCTCACTCGGCACAAATATCTCACTCGATGGATCCGAAAATAACTACTATCGGTAAACGAGCTAGCGATCGATCCCGAGCGACATCAGTGACAATTTGAGTACTATTGATAAAATTGATGATATCGACGATCGTCCTCTGCCAGCTCCAATTTTTTACGCGGTATGTGCTAAGTGTTGCGCACTCGCCCAATTAGATTCCAGTCCAGACCGTCTAAATCCCCCAAAATCCCGACTCAAACTTGAGGGTCGTATATGTTAGTAGTCATTCTCAAAGATCGAATTATTCCGCCGCAACAAGTCTGCCAAGCTTGTCTGTTAGCCGATCGCGATGGCCGCCCCCGCTGGCGACAAGGTAAACTCGGTTGCGGTCGCCTCGTCTACAACTTCGACTGCTGCACCGAAACCCAATCTAATGCTTACGAGTGTCAGATGGGGTTTCGGTTGGTGGATATTGAGTAAGTTGGGAGTGCGGAGTGCGGAGT
>NZ_JANPGM010000612.1:0-7460 GCF_031423935.1 Chamaesiphon sp. VAR_69_metabat_338 | reverse complement strand
CCCCCCCGTCTTGTCTCGCTGTCTTGACCCAAAGCCATGGGTCGGGAACCTCCGCGTGATTTGGGTCGCTAAACCGTCGGAGAATAAAGGCGTGCGCGAGCCGCTAGCCCCCCTTAAAAAGGGCTACGGTGTATACACAAGTCTGTCGGACTTCGTTTTGAGATCTGAATCCCCCCTAACCCCCCTTGAAAAGGGGGGAAAAAGATCCGGAAGTCCCCCTTTTTAAGGGGGATTTAGGGGGATTCACACCAATTTCGCTTTTCACCAAAGATGTGTATACACGGTAGCTTAAAAAGGGGGGATTCAGGTCTACGATCGTAACAAATAAAACTTTTCAAACAGCCTCTTAGAGATTGGCTCAAAGCTAGACGCCAACTGGAGATTTACTTTCGAGATCGGGGCGAGCACCGTTTGTAGCCAGAGCTTCGCCTTCGATAAACGAGCGCAACATCCAAGCCATTTCTTCATGCTGCTCAATGATGCCAGTCAAGAAGTCTGCCGTACCTTCATCGTGATAGCTTTCGCTGCAACTGTCGATATGTTCGCGCAAGTTACGGACGATTTGCTCGTGATCTTTAACCAGTGCCGATACCATGCCGGTGGCCATTGGGATATTTCCCGGCTCTTCGGCCAAAGTACCAAATTCTAAGAAACCTTTCATCGTGCCGATCGGATAACCACCCAAGGCGCGGATGCGTTCAGCGATCGCATCGATGTTGGCAGAAATAGCTACATATTGTTTATCCCAAAGTTCGTGGAGCGAGATAAACTGGGGGCCGACTACGTCCCAATGAAATTTTTTAGTCTTAACTACCAGCAGATAGGAATCTGCCAAGTCATGATTGAGTAAATCGATGACACCTTGACGCTGTTCGTCGCTCAAGCCAATATTAATCGGACGCATCTTTATATTCTCCTAGAATGTTTGTTTAGTTAGTTCGGAATGTACCGTTCGCGGTACGATAGCAGATTTTTTGAGAATAGCGTACGAGTTTCAATCCGCGATCCTCGGCTATGCCTTGCAATTAATTTACAAAATATAGCCAAGCTCTAACAACTATTTGCCAAAGAAGTTTTTTACCTTTTCAGCGATATTGTCGCCATTATCTCTAGCACGGTCTTGGTTCTCAGTAGGCGATTTTGGCGTATAATTCATGCCATCATTAACCTTATCCTTAGCTTCCTGTGGCCGATCTTGGATTGGCGTTTTCGCATAGTCGATCTCCGCCTTAGCCGCATCTCTAGCTTGGCCGAGTTTATCGCTGAGGCGAGCGGGAGCGCGGTCGTTGTCTGTGGCTAGAAGTGGAGCGGCAACTGCTATATTGCCACCGAAAACGATCCCTGGCCAGATTAGAGTAAGTACCAATAACCCACCAATGATTTTGGTAAGTTGGTGTTGGATTCGATCGACTAAATTGTCGATATTGAATTTCATGGTATTAAATTTATCTGTAGGTTTCACCTTCTTTGTTATACTCCACATCACCCGATCGCCAAATCGATCGATAGACAGATTTATTGCTTTAAATCGCCAAAAAAATCTCTGTCGATCGACAGAGAGATAGAGATTCGAGGATTAAATCGATCGGTGAATTTAGGTGTTAATTATTTATTCTTCACGCTGCCGTTGACGGACATAACTAGCGATGCCGCGCTGCGAATGTTTGATAAAATCGCAAATTTCGCGGACTAACTCCGTATCGAATTCCGCCTCTAGTTTTGCTAAAGCTTCGGGAATGAGTAGATTTGATTGATAAAGAATTTTGAAAGCACGTTTGAGCGTCAGCCTGTCGGCTGCTGTCAATCCCGCGCGGCGCAAGCCGACGGTATTTAGACCCATCACTTTGTTAAGCGTGGTGCTACGCGTCATGCAAAACGGAGGAATATCTTTTTGAGCGGCAGAACCGCCAGCCATCATCACCAATCTGCCAATCCTGACGAATTGATGTACCAAACAATTGCCACTGATAAAAGCTCGATCGCCAACTTCGACATATCCCGCCAGGAGGGCACCATTGGCGACGATAATATCATTACCGAGCCGGACGTTGTGTGCGAGGTGACTATAGGCCATCAGGAGGCAATTATTACCGACGATCGTTGCCGTCCCCGCCTTGGTACCGCGATGGATCGTTACACCTTCGCGAATGCTGCAATTGTCGCCAATTTGGACGTAACTCGGCTCGTCTTTGAATGCTAAATCTTGCGGTAAGTCGCCAATGACGACATTACTATGCAGGTGACAATTTTGCCCGATCGAGGTGTACGGGAGCAAAGTGACATGGGCATCGAGAATGCAATTATCCCCAATTTCGACATCGTGTCGAATGTAGCAAAATGGGCCGATCGTGACATTCTGGCCAATTTTAGCCCCAGGTTCGATCGCGGCGGTGGGATGGATCTGCATAGACGGGGAACATAGAGCTAATTGCCGCACATATTATACCCGACTGGCGCACCTCGATCGGCGCACCTTACTCAAAGTCGCGATTGCGTTGCATCTGTTTGGAAGCTCGATAGGCATCTGCCATCCGCCCAAAGTTGATTTTAAATTCCGTCCATCCCAAGAGACTACCGTTGGCATCTGCTTCCTCGTCCCAACAGGCCGAGAGGATTCCATAGGTCAATCCCAACACACTCAATCCCAAACACGCCATACTCGTCAGCAAGACGACGGTATTGGGAACTTTGAAAAAGTGGTTGGCAATAATCCAATAACTGACCAAAAAGATCCCCATCCCTGTGATGACAGGAATGCCACAAAATACCAGCACCCGCCGAATCATCCGTTTGCTCACCACATCGGGAATGTAACCAGAACCCTGCTCCGCCATTGCTGGCGTGGCAGTCTGGGGTTTGACGATCGGTGTCCCTTTTTTGGCTGCGGGTTTGCGCTGCTTGTTGGGACGTGGTTCAAACGGGACAGATGGGCGGGAGTTGTCCTCAGGCATAAGGCTTGTTTGGCTTTGAGCTTGGTGATGAGCGGGAGGAGAGCGTAGAGAATTTTTTAGTCGCTAGCCACGATCGACTAGTGACAATTGGCAGACTAGTCTTTGACGCGGCGGATTCCGAGCTTGTCGGCGAGATTTTGGTAGCGTTGGACGCTGTCAACCTGGATGAATGCCAGCAAGCGTTTGCGTTGACCGATCGTGTTCAACAAGCCGCGACGGTAAACACGATCGCTGTTGTTGGTTTTGAGGTGTTCGCTACTACTAGTCTTTGACGCGGCGGATTCCGAGCTTGTCGGCGAGATTTTGGTAGCGTTGGACGCTGTCAACCTGGATGAAGGCGAGCAAGCGTTTGCGTTGACCGATCATTTTTAACAAGCCGCGACGGGAAGCGTGGTCGCTTTTGTTGGTTTTGAGGTGTTCGCTAAGGCGATTGATTTTTTCAGTCAGCAGGGCGACTTGGAGGTCGGAAGACCCTGTATCGGTTGCGTGCAACTGATACTGTGACACGATCTCTTGCTTGCGTTCTTGTGTTAAAGCCATGAATACTGAAAATTATAGTTAAATTTTGCAACTTACTATCTTAGCATTTCCTCTTGGATTTGACTATCCCAGCCGCAACGATCGATCCCGCATCATCTGAGCCAGTTTGCGGCACTTATGTCAGCGTGCCGATCGCCAGCCGATTTCCCCACACTCCCCATCGCCGATTAAAATGAGGATAGTAGGTCAAACGTAAGAGAAAATATGTCAACATTGGCGGCGATCGGCGTTTTAGCATTATTAATATTTGTCCACGAGCTGGGACACTTTTTGGCAGCCAGATTGCAGGGGATTTATGCCAATAAATTCTCGCTCGGATTTGGGCCAGTATTATTGAAATATCAAGGCAAACAGACCGAGTACGCCCTGCGCGCTCTGCCGCTTGGTGGTTTCGTCGGCTTCCCCGATGACGATCCCGATAGCGACATTCCGCCCACCGATCCCAATTTACTGCGCAACCGCCCCGTGCTCGATCGGGCGATCGTCATTAGTGCGGGCGTGATTGCCAACCTGATTTTTGCTTACTTTTTATTGGTCGTCCAAGTCAGCGTCACGGGATTTCAACAAATTAATTATCATCCTGGGGTCGCGATCGCAGGTATTGCTGACAATCTGAGTACGGCAGCAGGCAAAGCCGGACTCGTAGCCAAGGATATTGTTGTCGCCGTAGACAAACAGCCATTGGGTGAGGGCAAACCCGCGATCGTCAAGCTGATGGCCGAAATTCAGGATCATCCCCAAATCCCCATCACTTTTGCCGTCCAACGCGGTGCCACCACGATCGATATTCGCGTCACCCCCGATGCCAATGCTGAAGGCAAAGGCCAAATCGGCGTTAAACTCGCACCAAATGCCGATATCATTATCGAGCGATCTGTCAGCCCGATCGACGCGCTAGTTAAAGGCGCGAATGAATTCGAGCGAGTGGTGGTGCTGACTTTTCAAGGATTGTCGCAATTAGTCACTAACTTTGGCGATACGGCTACCCAAATCGCTGGGCCGATCAAAATTGTCGAAATCGGCTCGAATATCGCCTCGACAAATAGTGCTGGATTGCTGCAATTTGGCGCACTGATCAGCATCAATTTGGCCGTAATGAATATTTTGCCCCTACCAGCCTTGGATGGCGGTCAGTTAGCCTTTTTATTGTTTGAAGGCGTACTGGGCAAACCACTACCGATGAAATTGCAAGAAACTGTCATGCAGACGGGTTTGTTTTTACTGCTAGGATTAGGTGTATTTCTAATCATTCGCGATACAGCTAATCTGTCCAGCGTGCAGCAATTCTTTAAGTAGCTGCGGTGAAGGGAGATCTGCATGGGCAATTTCGAGTGGTAGCCGCGTCAAGCTGACTTTGTGCTTGTAGCTCCTGTCGATCGAACGCTAGCTGCGATGGGGAGGTTGTGTCGAAAGCGATCTTTAGAACATCACCACAATCGCTCCATCTCAAGCTAGATCTATGGCAAAAAATACTTCCGATCCAGTTGGTACCTTAAGTATTGGTAACGTCATTACCACCAGTACGACCCTCTACAAATCTAACTTCAAACGTTATTTGCTGGTATCCCTACGCGCGATCGCCTGGATCTTCGCCTTGGGAGCAGCTTCATTCGGATTAGTCGCACTCGGTGGCAGGCTTTACGATGTCACGAAATCGGAGGTGGTGAAGATTCCGGTGGGGTTGGGCACGCTCGCGGTCGTGCTTTACTTCATGGCTAAATACGCTACCGATCGGGCGACGATCTGCCGATTAGCCTACCAAGAACTGATCGATGCACCAGAAACGCTTGCTGATGCCACTAGACATTTACTGCCGCGTACCTGGGCATTTTTGCGGCTGAACTTGTTGTTGATTTTGTGTCTGTTCTTGGTAAGTCTGATTGCCGGTGTCGTGTTGCTGGCATTCATTTTTCTGGTGGTAGCAGCACTTCTTTATGTTTTCAAGCTATCCCCCACTGATACCGCCGTTGCGTTCGTCATTGGGTTGTTGACGATCGGCTTATTCGTGGTGTGGATAGCCATTATCTTCCGCTACTATGCTTATTGGTTCGTAGCCGAATTACCCTTAGCCGTCGAGTCTACGACTTCCGCAAATTTTAGCATTCGTCGCAGTCGCCAATTGACTGGTCGTGCGGTCGGCAATGTCCTGCTAATTATGACGATCGCGTTCTTAATCGTGGCACCGCTGAATACTGTCAGTAGTATCCCGAGCTTTCTGGGTTCAATGATGACCAATCCGATTCTATCGAGCGATGCCTCAACCCAATTTATCGGCGGAATCTTAACTATCGTAGGCACGGTCTTGACGCTGGCGATCGAGTTATTACTGATGCCATTTTGGCAGATAATTAAAGCGATCGTCTATTTTGACTTACGCAATCGGCGCGAAGGCAACGACTTAGTTATCTAGGTTCGGTGGCGATCGAATATTCAGCAACTCAGACTAACAACACTAGCACCAGTGTTTCGTCCATCGCGATCGCCAATCCTCAACCATATGAAATTCTTAAATCGGGTCAAAGCGAAAACACCAGAAAGTGTCGAGTTAGAATTTATTTTGGCTGGCATCGGCAATCGTACTCAGGCATTAATTATTGATTATGTCATTTGGGGCTTGGCACTGTTGTTCGTGTTGTTAGCGTGGGCATTTCTATTTTCCCAAGTCCCGTGGCTGCGAACCGATCCGATCCGGCAATGGTTGACAGCAATTCAAATCTTGATTTTGTTTAGCGTTTATATTGGCTATTTCGTATTATTTGAAACCTGGTGGCGCGGTCAAACTCCTGGCAAAAGATACGTGAAAATTCGCGTAATTCGCGATGACGGTCGCAACGTTGGTATCCAACAATCAATTATTCGATCGCTGCTACGACCGATCGACGATCTCTTCTTTTTGGGGTTAATATCGATCTTATTTACATCCCAAGAAAAACGCCTCGGCGATTGGGTCGCAGGGACGATCTCGATCCAAGAAGGACAAGCCGTAAGCGCGAACAAGATTGCGATTTCACCAGCAGCAACCGATCTTGCCGAGCGATTAATCGCCACCGGACGGATTGCATCGCTAACGCCCGATGAATTTGCCACGATTCGTAAATATCTCTACCGCTATCCCAATCTGACACCAGCCGCCAAAATACAAGTCAGCGATCGATTGGCACAGCAATTATTAACGCGACTCGAACTTACAGATCGATTACCCACTACCGACGCGCATCTGACAATCGAAGCAATTTTCCTCGCTTATCAGCAGCAATTTCGCAGCTAGTAGAGCGGTTATTTAAATTAGCATTTTACTAAATTTATCGGCTCTAAATTTATGCAAACCATCGAATCAAATCTGGCACCAGTCACCTATCAAGGTCAGTTTGGGGAGTTTACAATTACCACAGCCGATCGTCAAGGAGTAGTAATTTATCGCACTGCCTTAATGGTGGCAGCGATAAGTTTTGGGATCGGAACGATTGCCGTATTAGGCGGTGCGGAGTCGATCGATCGAGTAACTCTATTGAATTTACTGACATTGTTAGCGACGACCTTTGCAGTTGCTTTAGGAATCGCGCTGGCAAATATTCATATTTACATGGTGTTTTTGCATCGAACATTGCAAATATTTTGGGCGATCGGTTGTGCGAGTGCGATCGCTTTTTCGCTCTATTATCGGCAACCGATTGGCGCGATTGTTTACCAGACGATTACATTCCACGCTTGAAATTATTCCCTTACCCCAAGACGAGGTACTTCCAGCCTTACGCAAACATCAGGCCCATCTGGCTGCCGTTCCCTTACGTCTTGAGAAAAATCCTGCAACGCTACAATTTGGCCCCAGTTATCAGAGCGTGCGCGAATTAGTAGTTTGCAATGACGGCATTTCCCCCATAAAAAGTCTTGCTGATCTATCCACTATTGGTTTAGCAACTATTGCAGGGTCGGCGCAAGAAGGGGCGTTGCGCGAGTCACAAAAAAATT
>NZ_JANPGM010000611.1:0-2224 GCF_031423935.1 Chamaesiphon sp. VAR_69_metabat_338 | reverse complement strand
CAGAAGCCCGTCGCTGTCTGGAAAGAATTTAGGTAGCGGGAAACGTTCGGACTGTCAAGTTGTTGTAACCTAGCAATTTCTGGTAAATAATTAGCATAGTCTGGAGCTGGTGTGCGAACATCAAACTGTCGCCACTCCTTAATTACTACCAACTGCTCCGTCTCGATCTCTCTAGCTAGATAGGTTGTTCTACCGCCAGCGGCATGTTTGGACAGTCGATCGGATGCCTGATAGCCATGAATTTTAAAATCTGGTAAATCGCTACCAACTATCTGAATCGCGGATTCAATCTCAGGGGTAGAATTGTCTAAGTCATTCATGGCTCTGGGCCTTCGGTCTAGATAGATTTTTTTACTTTAGTCGATCGATTGTCAATTCGGCTGCCATCATCCAGCGCAATTAATTTGGACGATGTGGAGAAAATCGGGAATTGGCAGGATGCTAGCACATCCCTATGCCCCAACGTTATCCCCATCCTCAATCCTAGATTAATATACCCTATCTCATATCCCCTAATGCTATTGTCTTTGCGCATTCACAACTTTACCCTCATTGACGAGCTAGAACTAGAATTTGGGGCGGGCTTAAATGTGTTGACGGGGGAAACTGGTGCGGGCAAATCGATTATCCTCGATGCGATCGATCTCGTCTTGGGCGGGAAGCCTTCATTGCGGATGATTCGCACGGGGACGGAGAAAGCTACCATCGAGGGTACATTTGCCACGAACGATCGAATTAGGGCATGGCTAGTCGATCGAGAATTTGATTCAAGCGATGACGATCCGGTGATTTGCAGTCGGGAACTCAGCCTGCAAGGGACTAATCTGCGATCGCGCATGCGCGTCAACGGTGCAATTTGCAATCGTCAGCTCGCCCAAGAATTACGCGAACTCTTAATTGAAATTACCGCCCAAGGGCAAACCGTATTGCTCACCAATACTACCCACCAAAAAGAGTTACTCGATCTCTACGGCGGCGCAGCCATCGTCCACCAGCGGGACAGTATTAGCACTGAATATACTGTCTACCAACAAGCCTACCAAACTTGGCTCGATCGCCAAGCTAACGAACAGCAGCGACTCCAACGGATCGACTTGCTCCAATATCAGTCCGAAGAACTCAGCCAAGCTGAATTGACAACCCCCGACGAGATCGAAGATCTCGAAACCGAACGTCAACGCCTCAGCCACGTCGTCGATCTCCAGCAACAAAGCTACGCCGTCTATCAACTCCTCTATCAAGATGATACGGGCGGATCGATCGCCGTTGCCGATCTGCTGGGTAAAGCCGAAGCTACCCTGATCGATATGGTAGACATCGACTCCAGCCTCCAATCCACCCTCGATCTCGTCAGCCTCGCCCTCGCTCAAGTTACCGAAGCCGGACGCGAAATCAATTATTATGGCGACGCCCTCGAAGCAGATCCCGATCGACTCCTCGAAATCGAAGAACGGATTCGCACCCTCAAACTCATTTGCCGCAAATATGGCCCCAGCCTGACAGATGCGATCGAGCATCAACTAACTATTCAAACCGAATTAACCCAGCTTACTGGGGCGGGAGAGTCCCTCGAAGAACTCGAACACCGAGCCACAAATCTCCAAACCAAATTAATTAAAGCTTGCCAAAAACTCACCACCCTCCGCCAACAAGCCGCGCTCGATCTCGAACGACACTTAATCCGCGAACTTAAGCCCCTGGCAATGGATAAAGTCCAATTTCAAGTCGAAATCGCCTCCCAACAGCCCACATCAACCGGCGCAGACAACATCATTTTCAACTTTAGCCCCAATCCTGGCGAACCCCTCCAACCCATCGCCGCGACTGCTTCCGGCGGTGAAATGAGCCGCTTTCTGCTCGCCCTCAAAGCCTGCTTCTCAAATAACGGCGGCGCGGGTACCCTAATTTTCGATGAAATCGATGCGGGTGTATCGGGGAAAGTCGCCCAATCGATCGCCAGCAAGCTCCATCACCTAAGCCAATCCCAGCAAGTTCTCTGCGTTACCCACCAACCCCTAATCGCCGCAATGGCCGATCGCCACTTCCGAGTCGCTAAAGAAAAGTGAATCCGATCGCAAAGTGGTGATTTTGGATTGCTGCCATAGTGGGGCATTTGGCGATCGAATTCCCCATGCCCATGATGGTGGTATTGATTTTCAAGGTCAGCTCGGTGGAATGGGTCGTGTGGTGTTGACGTCTTCGGCAGCGATCGATTATTCGTTTG
>NZ_JANPGM010000610.1:0-6019 GCF_031423935.1 Chamaesiphon sp. VAR_69_metabat_338 | reverse complement strand
CCAAATTATTGAGTACTGCCAAATAACATCTTTTCGATAGCTTATTTTTCAGCTCGAATCGATTGGCGTGAGCCACCAAAGACTCATCTTCGGCATCACCGCTGGGTCGAGAGCATCAACCATCATTACCGGAGTAACGATCGATTATGTCATCAACCGCCCAAAACCCCTTACTGACGATCGAGCAAGAATACGGCCAAAGTATCTGGATGGATAATCTCAGCCGCGATCTCCTCACCACTGGCGAACTCGCCCAACTAATCGACACGCGCGGCGTCTTAGGGATCACCTCCAACCCCGCCATCTTTGAAAAAGCGATTGCCGGTAACGCCATTTACGACAAGCAGATTGAAGAAGGGATTAAAGCCGGAAAATCCCTCAACGATATTTACGAATCCCTGATTTTCACCGATATCCGTCAAGCCTGCGACATCCTGCGCCCCGTCTACGACAAAACCAACGGGATCGATGGCTACGTCAGCATCGAAGTCCCTCCCACCATCGCCGCCGATACCGCCAGCACCATCAGCGAAGCCCGTCGCTACTACGGCGAAATCGGTCGTCCCAACGTGATGATCAAGATCCCCGGCACCCCCGAAGGCTTACCCGCCGTCGAACAGATGATTAGCGAAGGCACCAGCGTCAACGTCACCCTCCTGTTCTCCGTCGCCAGTTACGTCGAATCAGCCTGGGCATATATTCGTGGCTTAGAAGCTCGCGCCGCCAAAGGCGAAGACATCAGTAACATTTCCTCCGTCGCCAGCTTCTTCCTCAGCCGGATCGACACCAACATCGATGGTAAACTCGACAACCTGCTCAAAAATCTCACCGACGCCACCAAAACCGAAAAACTCTCCGCCCTCAAAGGCAAAATCGCGATCGCCAACGCCAAAATCGCTTACCAAGAATATAAGAAAATTATCGCCACCGATCGCTGGCAACAACTTGCTGCCAAAGGCGCACGCGTCCAACGCCTCCTCTGGGCGAGCACCGGCACCAAAGATCCCAGCTACAGCGACGTCATGTACGTTGATGGACTCGTCGGTAATGACACAGTCAACACCCTCCCCCCCAACACGATCGAAGCCTGTGCCGACCATTGCGATCCCGCCAGCCGGATCGAAGCCGGAGTCGATGAAGCCTACCGCCTCATCGCCAGCCTCAAAGATCCCGACGTGAATATCGATCTCGATAGCGTCATGGGCGAACTTCTCATCGACGGCATCGACAAATTCGTCAAACCCTTCGACTCGTTGATGAAGTCTTTGGATGGTAAAGTAAAAGCGTTGATGCCAGTGTAGTTAGGGGATAGGGAATAGGGGATAGTTTTACTTAGCGATCGTGTAAAACCCTATTTGCTACTAAATCCAACTTAGTAACTTATAACTAAAATCTCAGGTGGAGCGAATGCCGCACCGCGCTACACACAAGTCGAACCTTTGGTGGGGGTCTGGGGGAGGCGACAGCTTCCCCCAGCCGAGGACTGCGAGGTACACCCAGCCCAGACTCAGCCTTACTAACCACCACAACCCGATCCCTGTCAACACTCTACTCGATCGTCAACCAAGAGTAACTAGCACATCAAGCAATATCCACACTCATAGTATTATTGCCCGAACACTAGATAGTGGACATTATCCACCCTACAGAAATTTATTAGCCAAAACACCAGTTCGCGTTCTACCAATCATATAAGATATGATCGATCTTCTTGAAAATCCCTTTCGCCTCGGACTCAGACAAGAACGCGTCCCCGAACCTCAAATCCTCACCATCTTCGGTGCCTCCGGCGACCTCACCCACCGCAAACTGATCCCCGCACTCTACCAGATGCGACTCGATCGAAGATTACCACCTGAAATTACGATCGTCGGCGTCGCTCGTCGCGACTGGAGCCACGAATACTTCCGCGAACACTCCAAACAAGGCATCGAAGAATTCGGCAACGGGATTCAAGACGAAACCGCCTGGGAAGAATTTGCCAAAGGCTTATACTACTGCTCCGGCGACATCGACAAACCCGAAAGCTACCTCAAACTCAAAGCCTTCCTCAGCGAACTCGATACCGAGCGGCGCACTATGGGCAACCGCGTCTTTTACCTTTCCGTCGCCCCCAACTTCTTCCCCGAAGCCATCAAACAACTAGGCAGCGCGGGGATGCTCAACGACCCTCAAAAACATCGCCTCGTCATCGAAAAACCCTTCGGTCGCGATCTTAGCTCCGCTAGAGTTTTAAACCGCGTCGTCCGCCAACATTGCGAAGAACAGCAAGTGTACCGGATCGACCACTACCTGGGCAAAGAAACCGTCCAAAACCTGTTGGTGTTGCGATTTGCCAACGCGATCTTTGAACCCCTCTGGAATCGCAACTATATCGATCACATTCAGATTACCGTCGCCGAAACCGTCGGCGTTGAAGATCGGGCTGGGTATTACGAATCCGCTGGCGCACTGCGCGACATGATCCAAAACCACCTGATGCAGGTGTTTTGCCTCACCGCGATGGAACCGCCCAACTCCCTCGACGCCGACTCGATTCGCACCGAAAAAGTCAAAGTACTCGAAGCTACTCGTCTCGCGGATGTCAATAACCTCAGTCGATCGGCAATTCGGGGACAATATGAAGCAGGCTGGATGAAAGGCGACCAAGTACCAGGCTATCGTGAAGAGCCTGGGGTCGCACCCGAATCAGTGACTTCGAGCTTTGTGGCGATGAAGTTTATGGTCGATAACTGGCGGTGGAAAGACGTGCCTTTCTATTTACGGACTGGTAAGCGTTTACCCAAGAAGGTTTCAGAAATCGCCGTGCAATTTAAAGAAGTGCCGTGGTTGATTTTCCAATCCGCTTCCCGTCAAGCCAATCCGAATGTGCTGACAGTGCAGATTTATCCGAATGAAGGCATCTCACTCCAATTTGAAGCCAAAATGCCTGGAGCCGATCTTCGCACCCGCACGGAGAATATGGATTTTAACTACCAAGAAGCTTTTGGGGTCAAATCTTCCGATGCTTACGACAGGTTATTAATCGACTGTATGCTGGGCGATCAAACTCTGTTCACCCGCTCCGATGAAGTCGAAGAAGCATGGCGGATCGTCACTCCCGCGCTGTCAGATTGGGAAGCTAATACCGATCCGAATTCGGTTTCGCTGTATGAAGCGGGCACCTGGGGGCCGCTAGCTGCTGAAGATCTGATTAATGATGATGGCAGAAAGTGGCATCGATCTTAAGTTGGTGCAGCATAGATCTACCCACCCCGCCCTTCGGGCACCCCTCCGAGGAGGGGATTTTCCTCCCTATTCCCTATCCTCTATTCCCTATCCCCTAGATGAGTACTCAATCCCCACCAGTCGTCTCGCTCCGTGCGCCGAAGGATGTTTCGGTCGCTGATATCGAACAGGAATTAGGCCAAATCTGGAAAGATTATCAACCAGAGAGCCAAACCCAAGATGCGATCGTGGCTACTCAAGCTACGACCTTTACCTTGATGGTATACGAGCCAGAACCAACCCAGCATATGTTAGCAGTGTTGGGCTTTTATGATGGGCCGATCGATGGTATTTTTGGCCCCGCCCAAGTCAAGGCAATTAAAGCCGCCCAAACCGCTTATCAACTTCCCAGGACTGGTAAACTCGATCGCGAGACGATGAGCAAAATCGAAGCTGCTTATCACAATCGGATTACCGCGACCCACGATACTCATGCGATCGCGATTGAAAAAGATGTAGACAATCGCGGCTATGTAGTCACCGATGCGATCGCTAATACCAATCCCCGGCGCATCGTTACCCTCTGTCCGGTCATTAGCGACGATACTGGCGTTACCGCTCAGGTGTCCGTCTATTGCCCGATGAAGAAACAATCCTTGCATTCCCTCGTGGGCAGCGAATACGTGACCTTGCGGGCGACTCCAGACGCCTTAGAGCGCAATGCGGAGAGTATCGCCAACCTCGCAGTGCCAGAGTATCCCCAATTCTTGTGGTGGAAAGATACCCCCACACCCATCAAGCCGCTATTTTTGCAGCTAGCACAGAAAGTACATGCGGCGATCTTTGACTCTGCTGAGTTCGGGCAGAGCGAGGCGGAATTATTGCAACTGCATGAGATCCTCGATCGCGGCATTCCCGTCATCGACCTCAACTGGCGCAGGATTGCGGGCTGGCAAGAACTCACCGCCGAAGCCTTCGATCCCCCAGCGCGTCGCAAAGATATCACCGAAATCGATCGAGTGGATATCAATTATGAAGCTGGCAACCCCGCTCAAGCGATCATGTTCCTCGGTTGGCTCTCCAGTCGCCTCCAATGGCAACCCGTCAGCTACAAACACACTGGCGGCGACTATGACTTGCGCGAGGTGGATTTTGTCGCCCCCGACGGACGCAAAATTCATACCGAACTCGCCGCGATGCCTACTGCGAATATGGGCGAAATTCCTGGCGATCTGATGGGTGTCCGCCTCAATTCAACCAATCCAAAAGCCAACTGCATCACCGTTCTCTGTTCGGAAGTCGCTGGTTGTATGCAGATGGAAATGCGCGGTGGTACCCAAACCGCCCGAGTTGAGGAAGTTACTTCCCTCGCCGAGCGCAGTGCGGAAGATTTACTTGCTGAATATCTCCAACGCTGGAGTCGGGACTTGCTTTACGAACAAACAATGACCGTCGTCGCTCAAATTTTGAGCAAGGTAAGCTAATTCAGAAGCCTCGTAGGTTGGGTTGCGGATGCGCGCTCCTCGGCAACCCAACCTACCCTAAAAGATTTATCTGGATCGGAATCGATCGAGCAGTATTAAATGAGGATCGATCTAATTATTTTTGATTGCGACGGTGTTTTAATAGATAGCGAAATACTTGCTAATCGTTCGGAAGTAGAATCTCTGAGATCCTTTGGCATTGAATTTGAACTCAGTGATTATATGAATCGGTTTGTTGGCAAAAACACCAAAGATGTATTGGATGGCATTGAATCATTACATGGTGTTCGAGTATCTGAAGATTCTTGGAAGTTAGTCAAAGAAAATACATCTAAAATTTTTGAATCAGAATTAAAGCCCATCGATGGTGTTTTTGAATTATTAGCCACGATAGACACAGCGAAATGTGTAGCTTCCAGTAGCTCTCTCGAACGATTGGATTTAACGCTTAAATTAACAGGACTGCTCGATATCTTCTCACCGCATATTTTCAGTTCCGAACAAGTCGGTCGTGGTAAACCTGCACCCGATTTATTTCTATTTGCAGCGGAACAGATGCAAGTACATCCAGATCGATGTATCGTTATCGAAGACAGTCTGACTGGAGTTCGAGCCGGTGTTGCCGCAGGCATGAAAGTAATCGGCTTTACTGGTGGTAGTCATATCCAACTGGGGCATCAAGAAAAATTAATTGATGCAGGTGCCGTCGAGATTTTTTCAGAAATGAGTCAAATATCAGATTGGTTGAAAACGCACTAATTAGTAGGATGGATTTCGCTGTTGCTATACCCAATAAACTCTACACTATTTCATAATGCTCGACCGTTGGAAATGGATCGTAGAAATGATGTAATAAAGAACGCCATTGCTGATACTCTAGAGAGCCGCGAAAGCCAATTGTATGGTCTTCTAAATGCTCCCAGCGAACTAGAAGAATGTATCGATCGCGATTTTCTACACAGTGTTGGAGTTCGTGCGAAATATATCCCGGCATCGCCATAATAATTTTGGAAGCCACCGCAAAAGCAGCTTCAAACTCTACTGCGACACCAGGTTTGAGATCGAGAATCGCAACTTCCAAGATTGACAATAACTACCACCTAATATTCAATAAAAGAGCAGAGTTTAGACTTCCGTCTCAACACCCCAACTATCAATTATCTAACGGCATGGTTGTCCGGTATAGCGGTTGATAGCACTGGGAGCCGCACTAGGAACCCCAATAATCGTATTGGTGCAGGCATACCGAGGGCCACGGGGATCTAATTGTCGATCGGGAGAGATGACTGGTGCTGCTGGTTGTGGCACATAACGGCCATTGGGATAAT
>NZ_JANPGM010000609.1:0-9910 GCF_031423935.1 Chamaesiphon sp. VAR_69_metabat_338 | reverse complement strand
AATAAGATGTAGTCACATTTAAAATTAATTAGATTATCTAGGTTTCGGCGCGATCGAACCTTTAGAACTGGATGTAATTATATCCTAACAATTATCGTCAGTTAGTAAATGTCTTATATATCACCAATAGCAAAGCTAAGTTAACTAATTGTGCGGCAAAATTATCCGGAACCAAGCACCATGAGTCGTGGGATGATTATTTGCCACGATCGTGCCGTGGTGAGCGAGAATAATTTGCCGGACGATCGCAAGTCCCAAGCCACTACCAGTCGTTTGCGAATCGAGCGTGCTATTGCCTTTCGCTGGACGGTAGCGGGAGACATCGCCCCGATATAATCGATCGAATATATGGGGCAGATCGTCGGGCGCAAAGCCAGTGCCATCATCATACAGATCGATAACTACGCTTTGCTGGTTACTACTAGACGCACCTTCGCCGATTTGTTCTGGCGATCGGAGCTGAATATCGATCCAAATATGACCCAGATCGGGGCAATATTTCAGGCTATTATCGAATAAATTAATCCATACTTGGGTAAATCTGGCGGCATCGATCTCTAAGAGCGATTGAGTTAGCCCAGCCCGCACAAACTTAATTTGACGTTGAATGGCAATCGGTTCGAGCGTATGCCAAGCGTCATCGATCGTTTTGACAACATCTGTTGCTACCAATCGAAGTGATTGGCTGGATGTGGATTCGAGCTGGCTGAGTTCCACAAAGTGCTGAACTAGATCGATCAGCCGATTAGTTTGGGTTAAAATTCGACTCGGCCAGCGCGTCAACTCTGGCGGGACTTTGGATTCTAATGTTTCGGCCAGGAGATGAATAGCCGTCAGCGGCGTCCGAATCTCGTGCGCCAGGTCGCCGAGCCAACGTTCGCGCGCGGTGGCCGTATCAACTCGCTCTTGCTGGCTCTCGACAAAGATCCCGATCTCCCCATTTGCCAACGGAATCCCACTGGCTTTGAGCCAAATTGATTGGGAATTGGCGGCGTCTTTATAGCCGAAATGAAATTGCCAAAGGAGATCTTGGCCGATGAGTGTCGATCTGACTTTGCTAATTAAGCCATCGAGTTCGTAAGAGCGCACCAATTCTAATAACAGTCTGGCTGTGCCAGCATGCCATTTGTGGATCTGGAGTAAGTTTTGAGCAGTCTGATTGCACCACAAAACTTGATTGTCAGCATCGAGCTGGAGATAGCCAATCGGGGCATCTTGAAGTACGGATTGCCAACTAAATAATTGTTGCTGGAGTCGTTGTTGCTGACGTTGGTTGGCGATCGCGCGACGGCGCAATTGAGAGACAATCGGTAGCGAGATATCTTCGCGATCTACCACATCCTCCATCACTGCGAGCACTTGCTGTAATTGTTTTCTGGTTGCAGCTTCCCGCCAGACGTAACAACCCACACTACCTACCAGCAGCCCAGAAATTGCAGAGATGAGGCTAGTTAGAAACATGGGGACAATAAGGTAAGGTAATTGTACCGCTTATGTATTACTGAATTTACGCTTGTGCCAATGGTGACACGATCGCCACTCACAGCAGCTCGGAATCGGATTGCCGATCGTTTCAGCCGAGTCAATCGATCGAGGCGATGCCAGCAGATGAACGAGATTCGAGCGCATCCATCAGTTTTGAGACGTGCTGGTAGCAAACTAAGGGCCAGCAAAGACCGCATTTTCGATGTCCTGCCGACTGAGTGAATACTTAAAGGTACGATAAATACTAGTATTGCCAGACATAATTGGCGGAGTATTACTAGCCTGGAGATCGCTAATTTTGGGGGCTAAATAGCGCACGGTCAGTTCTTCAATATCCAAGCACAATTCGGCACGCCAGTCTGGCTTATCGATATACCAGCAGTGCAGCTCACTATCATCTTGTTGGCAGCCCATCGAAATCAACCATTGCTCGATTTCTGGCAAGGGATGGTTGTACAAGGGGGTATCATCAGTCGGGAGTAGTGTCATAGCTAGGTCGATAGGGTTGTTCGCCGATCGGTGCTGTCGCGATCGACTACTATCTTAACGTGAGATCGACCCCACTAGTTCTGGCAGTAGGTAACTAGTAACATCGATTTTAGGGTGACGATGGCGGTGCTGTTGGGTGCGATCTTGCGGCCACAATAGTAGCAAGATCGGCAGGAGTATTACAGTTGACCAAACAGTAGGGATCGGCAATAACTAACTCTGTCACTGGCTGTAGCTGCAACCAGCCCTGAAAAGATTGGCCTCGTTGGCGGAGCCTTGCCGGTGGCACTACGGAATGCGAATCGTCGATATAATCACGCAACGAGTGGCTGCAAATTTGGCGATAAAAGCCGCACAATGGCTCCCAACCTTTATCTGGCTGTCTGACTAAATAAGCGACACTCTCAGCCGGAATTGTGGGCAAGCGATCGATCCAGGTTTGGACGATTGCGGTGGATAAGTTGGGTAGATCGCAGGCAAGTAACAGGATCCAGGTAGCCGCGATCGCTGGCAAACTGTTACTAAACGCTACGAGCGGGCCGCAATTGGGAGCGAGATCGGGCAGAAAATGACAAGTGGCTGGCAACATCGACTCATAGCGTTGCGGCCAGGGAGTCACAACATAAATCTGGGCGGTAGCTGCCAACTGTTGCCCCGTCAGATCTCGACAAGCTGCGACAACATCGTAGATCCGCCGAATTAAGGGGATGCCATCGATCTCTAGACTAGCTTTGTCTCGTCCCATCCGCGAACTCTGACCGCCTGCCAAGATTAGTACTGCTAAGGTGTGTGGCATATTTCTTGGGGCGGGGAGCGGGGAGCGGGGAGCGGGGAGCTGGGCGCAGGGAGTTCTGAGAAGAGATCTAAATTAAATGAATAACAGCTTGGCGATCGATCTGTGACGATCGAATGACTAGTAACCAGCAGTGAGCTTGGACTTGAGCGGCGATGGGGTCGATTGTGGATTGGTGATGGGTTTGAGGGGACGGAGCGGTGCGCTAGGGATAAAGACACTGCGATCGGGAGTCGGCGAAACTAAGCCGCTGTCCGATTTTTGTGCGGAGATCGCTAGCTGCTGCTTGAGATTTTCATTCATGACGGCTTGCTGAGTCTCTTGGGTGCGCAACCGTTTCAACTGTTGGTATTGACTCTTCCACAAATCTTGAGTGTGGACGGTATAGCCATAGACGATCGCACTCAACCCGATCGCGCTCGCAAATAGCACCAGCGTACCGCGCTGAATGGTCAATAGGGATTTGAGCCAATTGGGGGTGGGATTGGGGGCAAATTGTCTGACTTGCGGCGATCGAGTCTGGCTGGATTTAGCTCTCTCTGATTTGGGATCTGATTTTGAAGCGGCTGAAGATCCTGGGCGCGGTCGCTGAGTTGTAGGCTCGTTCTGAGGCGGTATATTTAAGGGATACATACGCAGGCGATCGGCTCGTGGCAGAGGAGTAGGATAGATATTGCTAAACATCCTATCACCGATCTCGCTGGCAACAGCCGCTGTAGTAGAAAATTGGGGCAGGATCTCTAGGGTTTTCGCTTCTCTCTATACTTGTGTATACACGGTAGGAGGCAGCGGATAGGCAGATCTATCCACTATCCACTATTCACTATTCACTACCCCCTAGAACCTAAAGCCTAAAACCTAAAGCCTACCTAAATGCTGCCAAAAATTACAATTTACTTAGCTCAAATTTGGTTATGGACGAGTATTTGTAGCCAGATTGCCTTACCCGTGAAGGCAGAGCCGCTGACTGTGGAGCGCGATATCCCAGAAGAGGTGCTCAGAGCCGAAATTATTACCGAAGCCCGATCGCCGATCGATGGTCGAGCATTGTCGGCGACTGAATTTGCGGAATTGGTGGTCGAGAGCAAACAACAACTCGATCGCGCCAATGCTGAGTTGGGTGCTGGCAGTTCCAAAATCAAAGAGACGTTATTCTTGATACGTTTGCGGGGATTTTTGCGATCGGTGGGAATTCCCATTAAGTAAGGCATCCTACCTTAGACACAACACTCCCCGCTCCCAACGATCGACTATCAACTATTCTCAGTTGCCAAAAACTCCAGATAATCAGCCGTTAAATCCTTCACTGCCAGATCGAAGAATTGCTTGCCATGTGCGGGAGTAGCGAGGCTGGGATCGGAACCCATGCGGCCATCGGGATAACGACGGCGAAAATCTGCCGCACCGAGAATCTTGCGTTCTGCGGAGAGATTGTTAGCATCTAATGGCGCAGATTTAATGGCTTCGGGATAGAGATATTGAGTCAGTGCCACTTCAGATGGGGTCGCGTGAGATCCCTCGCGATCGCCATACAACTCTTTAGCCAGCCGATAGACACTGCCAGACATAAACCAGTTAGCAGTTTGACATTCGATGCGATCGGCAGTGGGAATCTGCAAATCGGCTAAGTGCGCGTACAGCTCTGAATAAGCCGCCTTGAGAGTAGCAATATTGCCACCATGACCGTTGATAAAAAAGAATTTGGTAAATCCAGAACGGGTTAAACAGGTTAGATAGTCGCGAATCACCAGGATTAGCGTACTCGGACGCAGACTCATCGTGCCTGGAAAAGCAGTATGGTGCAACGCCATACCCACATTAATTGTCGGTGCGACGAGGGCTTGGGTGGCCGTGCCGACAGCTTCGGCGATCGCTTCGGCACAAATCGCATCGGTGCCGATTAATCCGGTGGGGCCGTGTTGCTCGGTCGAACCGATCGGGATAATTATCCCAGTAGATTCATGCAGATAAGTTTCAACTTCCGTCCAGGTACTTAGGTGTAAACGCATAACGATCGATCTGGGGCGAGCAGGAGCATATCCATATCTTAGGTGGTTATCCAATTGTTGTGGTCTGTCGAACTGGATGGGCGATCGGGCCAAATGGAGCGATACCGATGCTCGATCTACCGGAATATAGTATTGTGAGATGGGCGATCGCCTGCTACTAAATTAGCTGTAGCCGGCCGTACTTAGATCTCGATTCAATTTCTAGCGGTGCGCTATTTCCATCCAAAATATTGTTGGCTTCCGTCTTTTAGTTACTTGTGATGATGCTTGCACTCAACATGTCGAACAACTCCGGGATTGGGCAACTAGGCAACGTCACCAACCGAATTTTATTAGTAGAAGATGAAGAATCGATCCGAGAATTACTCATCTTAGGTTTGGAAGAAGAGGGTTATGACGTCGTGGCGATGGCTGACGGACAGGCGGCTCTAACTCAGTGCCAGCAACCTATTTCACAGCCCCAAGATTTTCCGTTCGACTTGATTATTCTCGATTTGATGTTGCCGAAAGTTAGCGGACTAGATTTATGTCGATTTTTACGCTACCAAGGCAATCACGTCCCGATTTTAATTGTCAGTGCCAAAACCACCGAAACCGATCGAGTGTTGGGCTTAGAAGTTGGTGCGGATGACTACATCAGCAAACCCTTTAGTATGCGAGAGTTGATTGCTAGATGTCGCGCATTGCTGCGCCGTCATCGGCTCAATGTGGCTGCCGATACCCCAACGATTCATTTTCAAGATATTACGTTATATCCTGAAGAGTATCGGGTGCAGGTGCGCGGCATTAATGTCAGTCTCTCGCCCCGTGAGTTTCGCTTGCTGGAGCTATTTATGCAGCATCCCCGTCGAGTCTGGGATCGCGAACAATTACTCGATCGCGTCTGGGGCATCGATTTCATTGGCGATCGCAAGACTGTAGACGTCCACATTCGGTGGCTACGCGAAAAACTCGAAGTCGATCCCAGTCAACCGCAATACATTACTACCGTACGTGGTTTTGGTTATCGGTTTGGTTAGGCTTTAGGTTTTAGGCTTTAGGTTTTAGGCTTTAAAGCTGTGTTCTTTTATTCCCAGCTTTCAACTCCCTGTCTTGTCTCGCTATACCGTCGGGGAACCCGACGAGCGCGAGCCGCAACTCCCAACTCTAAGTCCCCTGTCCACTCCTCCCCACTCTCCACATTGTCTCTAGAATACGATTTAGTCATAATTGGTGATACGGCAGCAGCGAGAGCGGCGGCGATCGAGGCTGTGGATTTACAGGCGCGGGTGGCCTGGATTTTGCCACCATTGTCTGAGGCGCGATCGCATTTTCAGCGCGATTTGTATCCGTATGCGTTGGCGCAGATTGCGGCAACCAATCGCACCCATCGCCCAATGCTGTCAGATGGATTGTCAGCACCGCCACAGTTGAGCAATTATCCCTGGCAATATGCAGATGCCGCGATCGACAGGCTGGAACAGCAAGCTAGTCCCGCACTGTTAGCAGCTAGAGGTGTGGATACGATCGTCGGTCATGGGGAGTTTGGTCGTCGCCCCCACCTGGCATTTAATATCAATCATCGCGCTCTGCGCGCGCGGGCTTATTTAATCGCGACTGGTTCGGTGGGAGATTATCCCTTGATTCCGGGCATTCAGGACAGTGGTTATCTGACGATCGATCGACTGCCGAGTATGGTCGATCGGCAAATCCCGCTCCGCTGGGCGATAATTGGCTCGGAAGCGATCGGGGTTGAATTAGCTCAAACGCTGGCTAAACTGGGCTGCCAAGTCCATCTCATCGTCGAAACAGCTCAGATATTGCCCTATGAAGATCCGGTGCTGGCGAGTCAGATCCAGTTACAATTGGCTGCCGATGGCGTCCGCATTTATCTAGACGCGATCGTGACTCAGATCGATCGGGATCGTGAATCGAAAGTAGCGATCTTTGGGGATGAAGCGATAGCGATCGATGAGATTTTTGTAGCCCTACCCGATCGACCATTAGTCGAACCATTCAATCTTAGCGGCGTGGGGGTAGAGTACAACGAAAAAGGGATCTCGATCGATCGTTACCTCGGTACTTCCAATGCTCTGATTTATGCTTGTGGTAGCGTCTGCGGTAATGTTTTTGGCGGTTATCACAGTCAACATTTAGAACGCTATGAGGCCAAAATCGCCGTTCGGAATGCCCTGAATCGTCGGCAGCAAAAGATTGACTATCGCAGTTACGATCGGCTGCCGTGGGCGGTTTATACCGATCCACCGTTGGCGCGAGTCGGGATGACTAGCGGTGCTGCCGATCGAGATCGGCAGGATCTCATCATCCTCAAACAAGATTTCAAAACCTGTCCCAAGGCAATTTTAGACAATATTACCAGTGGTTTTTGTCAGATTATCGTCACTCGCCACGGCAAAATTCTCGGTGCCCAAATCATCGGTGCCAATGCCCCGGAATTAATTCAATTACTCGCAGTTGCCATCGAGCAACAACTGACAATTACCGACATCGCCAATATTCCCTGTCTCTCACCTACGTATGCGGAAATAATCGATCGAGCCGCCCAATCGTGGCAAACTACTCGACGACAACGATTATCCAGAGCTGGCTGGCTAGCTACAACAATCGATCGATTCTTAGGGTCGATGGTACCGCGTTGGCTGAGTTGGTGGAAGTAGTACGGGAGCGGGGAGCGGGGAGCGGGGGACTGGCACATCTATTCACTATCCACTATCCTCTAAAGCCTAAAACCTAAAGCCTAAAACCTAAAACCTAATGGAAAAACCACAGTTACCACCGTTTTTCGATCGTGTGAACAATCCCGAGCATCCGCAATTTCCGCAAGGAGTTGCAGTCGATCTGACGCCACCACCGCCGGATTTATCGCCATTCGATCGAGATGTGTTGCAGGTTTGCGGGAATTTAGGAGATCGCGCTTTAGCTGAGGATTTTCAGGCTTTGCTGGTGGCTCATCCGGCAATTTTTCGCCAAATCAAACTAGCGGTAGGTAGTGAAATTTTTCGCGGCAGAAATACCGATGCTGAATTTTTGGCAGATTTGACAGAAATCTGGTTCAAACGAGAGGGCTTCGAGCATATTTTCTGTGGCAATATCCGCAACGGACAACTTAAAGGGATGCATTATGTCGGCAGATATCTCCAGCTTCAGGAGCAGGGATTGGCAGGAAAGTTACCCAACAATCGACATCAAGAGGAAGTAATTGTAGATGCTGTTTATACGATCGGGGTATTACTCAAGCATGGCAATCGGCTGATTGTCGATCGGCGGAATGGCTATGCCTTAATTACTGACGCGACCGAACTGTTAATTGCCGCCACGTTGGCATTCAAAGCCAAAGCTAAACCGAATACTGTCTGCGCGGTTCCGGTTGTGGATGCCGATTCGGGACAGACTTATACTGCCGTACTCTTTAAGGAAGATAATGCGATCGTCACTTTTTATCCCGATGTGACACCTACCAATACAACTTGTTAGTCGCTGTTAGTCGATCGATTTGCCAGCAAGCCAATCGGAAATAATCGCTCTTTAATCTTCAATTTATAATTGCTAGGATATAGAGAGAACATTTGCTTGTGCCGATCCGATTTGTCGATCGGATTGCCAGTTAAAGTAGACAATAAAGCTATTGGCGATCGGAGACTACCCTACTAAAATCTCCGCGTGAGATGACTCTCGATCCCAATTTAAAAAACGATCCTAACCAGATAGATGAGCTGACTCCACCAGCGAGATTTCCCTAATCCCCAATTCAAAATCCACAATCCAAGATGGTATGACAATGGAGCGAATGCAATGGGCGCGGCTGTTTTCGCGCAAAAGATATGGCATCATTCTGCCAGAACAGCAGGAAGTCGGGCGCAGTCATTTTCAGAAAGATATCGATCGGATTATTTTTTCGAGTGCTTTTCGGCGACTCAATCACAAAACGCAAGTCCATCCGCTCCCCGAAAATGATAATATTCACACCCGCTTGTCCCATAGTTTAGAAGTTTCTTCGGTGGGGCGGAGTTTGGGTACGAAAGTCGGCCAAAGACTCGCACCCGAACTAAAAAAAATCGGGATCGAGCCGTCAGATGTCGGCGATATCGTTCAAGTTGCTTGTCTGGCACATGATATCGGCAATCCACCCTTCGGACATTCTGGCGAAGAAGCAATCCGCAATTGGTTTCGATGCAATGCCGATCGAGAATTCCTGCAAGATTTAACCGCCGCCGAATTACATGAGTTCCAATATTTTGAAGGTAACGCGCAAGGATTGCGGGTAATTACTAAACTGGAATATTACCTATTTGAAGGCGGCATGCGGCTGACTTATGCGAGCTTAGGCACATTTCTGAAATATCCCTGGACATCAGATTTTATGCTCGCAGGTGGCAAAAAGAAGTTTGGTTGCAATATCACCGAGCGCGAAATTCTCACCGAAATTGCCACCGAACTCGGCTTGATCCAACGATCGACAACGGCTTGGTGTCGCCATCCGCTCGCATATTTGATGGAGGCTGCCGATGATATTTGTTATGCCTTAATCGATCTCGAAGATGGGATTGAGATGGGCTATATTACTTACGATGAAGCGATCGAGATTCTTGAGATCGTGTTTGATTTTAATACGATCCCACCTTTGCATGGGAGTTGTACGGGAACGGAATTACTCCGGCGGACGATTGCGATCGCGCGAGGCAAAGCGATGAATATTCTGATTGAGGGCGTAGTCGATACTTTCATCCACCAACAAGACGATCTATTAACTGGCAACTTCCAGTACGCCGATTTGATTGGTGCTTGTGGCGGTCGCATCAAAGAATGTATTTATACCGCCAAAAATACGGCTAAATCTCAAATCTTCGATCGACCCCGCAAAATCGAAATCGAAATCGGTTCTCATGCGACGATCGACACGTTGCTCGATGCCTTTATCGTCGCCACTTACAATTTATGTACCGATCGATCCGGCGATCGTTTCTGTGACAAATCTCGGTATATTCTCAATTTAATGGGCAGCTATCAACCCAAGCGAGAATGGTCTTTGCATCATGCTTATATGCATGCGATCGATTTTATCTCTGGGATGACTGATAACTATGCGGTAAGTATCACCAAACAACTCGCCCAGATAAATAGTGTCGATCGCTCG